>JAGYNP010000078.1 GCA_018399935.1 Candidatus Moraniibacteriota bacterium | reverse complement strand
AATAACGACAAATCCTTCTAAGTTCGATCATTATTTTTAACTCTTGGTAATGTGACTTCGTTGCACTATAACAAAGCAAATCAGTTACCAGAAAAATCTCTTTGAGATTTTTAATTAATTACTGATTTACCTATAATAATTTTACGAAATTAAATATATCTCACCAAGACTTTCATATCAGTGAATAATCAATAACCATAAAAACTTTACATCTTCCTAAAGATAACATGTTTTTTATTTTTTTCCAAATAAATTTTTCCAATTTTAATCCCTTGTTTTTTATTTTTATTGCTTTCAATAATTTTCCTAAATTCCAAAAAATTATTATTGGAAATATCTTTTAAACTACCTTTTAATTCCCAAATAATTTTTCTAAAAATCTTCTTCTGCCCTCCTATTGGAAGTTCTTTCAATTTTAAAAGATCTAAAACAATTTTACTTTTTTCTTTTTTAATTAAATCTGAATAAATTTGAGTGATTAAAAAATTACTTAACTGGATTTCATCTTTTAAATTAACCATCAATTTTGACAAACCTCTTTTAATTTTCGAATTAAAATACTCCTCTAAAAAAGGAACCAACTTTAACCTAATTTTATTACGAGTAAAATTAGTTTCGAAATTCGTTTTATCTAATCGAAAATCTTGATCATTTTCTTTAAGAAAATTTTCGATTTCATTTTTTGAAAAATCCAAAAAGGGTCTAATTAAATAACCATTTATAAATGCCATTCCAGTCAAACCCTGTATACCCGAACCTCTAATTAAGTTCATTAAAAAAGTTTCAATTTGATCATCTAAATGATGAGCTACTGCTACTTTATCAAAATTCAATTTTCCTCTAATCTCTTCAAATTTTTGATAACGAAAATCTCTAAATAATTCTTCCAAATTTCCTTTTTTTTCTTGTCTTAAACCAACTGGTTTAGAATAATCAAAAACCATTAACTCTAATTTGTTTTCCTTGGCAAATTTTTCTACAAATTTTTGGTCTTTTTCTGACTCTTCCCCTCTTTGATGATAATTAATATGAACTAAATATAATTTTAAATCATATTTTAATTGCAATTTTTTAAAAGCCAAAGCTAAACCAATAGAATCAGCTCCTCCTGAAATTCCTACTATTAACTTATCTCCTCTTTTTAGAAGCTTTTCTTGAAAAATAAAATTTTGAAGTTTTTTAAGAAATTTGTTGTTCATGATTGTTTATAAATCACTTTAAGGATAATTTTTCGTTTTTTAAAATAATCACAGAAACACAAGTCATCAGTCAACGGTCATCAGTCATCCGCTATCCGCTATCGGAAATTATACTCGAAAATCTCGAAGAGATTTTCCTGATGACTGATGACAGATTACTGGTGACTATTTGTTTTTTTCAAAAATTCTAAATTCTTTTCCAATACTTCCTCTGGATTCAAATCCGTCGTATCAAGAATAAAATCATAATTTTCTAAATCTTGAATATCAAAATTATAATATTTTTTATAACGTTTTTGTTCTGAAAAAATCCTCCGGCGACAATCAGCTAAAACTCCTTTAAAAGATTTTAATTCTTCATTTCTTTTATTTTTACCTTGTAATTCTTTATAAATTCTTCGAGTACCTTCTGTTTCATTAACTTTTAAATAAATTTTAATTGAATTTGGAATAAAAAACCAAGCTGTTCTGCTTTCAATAACAAAATTATCTTCTTCTTGACCAAGTTTTTTAACATAATCATCAATTTCTTTATCAATAGAAGAGTCTGTTTCGGCTAATTTCATAAAATCTAAAAAAGTCATTCCTTTTTCTTTTGACATATCTCGCAAAATTTGACCCATATAATAATGTTTCAAACCCAATTCTTTGGCTACTTTTTTGGCAATAGTACTTTTTCCAGCTCCTAAATCTCCATTATAAGAAACAATCATTTTTAGAATTACTTTTTAACATTCTTAAGTGGATTTATAGTTTGTTTAAAAATTGAGCTATAGTCAATTGATCCCCTCCCTTTTTAAAAGGGAGGCTGGGAGGGTTTTTAATAAACACAAGGAGATCGGATTCTCGCAGATTCAACACTTCAGCCTAAAACTTCTATTTACTTTACTTAAGAATTTTATCTTTGTCTTTAAGTTCTCCCATAAATTTCAAACCCATTCTGTGTTTATTTGGGTCCATAGACATAATTTTCCATAAATATTTCTCATTAGCTTGAACAACTTCATCAATATTTTTGCCAGGATATTTAGAAATAAATTCACTAATATGAGATAACCCATGAATATCTTCATCTAAATAAACAAAAGCTCCAAAATGATTAAGTTTATTAACTGTCCCTTCTACAATATCCCCAGTTTTATATTTTTTAGCTGCTTGGCTCCAAGGATCAGCCTTTAATTCTCTAACTGACAAAGAAACTCTCGTATCATCAATTGAAATAATTTTAGCTTTAACTTTGTCTCCAATAGCAACCACGTCTCTAGGATTATCAATAAGCTTCCAATCTAATTGAGAGATATGCACTAAACCTTCTAACTTATCAGCATCATCTTTAGATCCCTTTAAAGAAGGAGGTAAAAATTTTATAAAAGCTCCAAAATCTACTACTCCACTAACTTCTCCTTCTACCACATCACCAACTTTAAATTCAGCAATATTTTTCTTCTCTTCTTCTTTATAAGCTTCTTTTTCAGAAACAATTAATTTATCTTCTTCTTGAATAGCATCAATAACACAAACTTTCATTTCATTGTTAACATAGCTTTTCAAGATTTCAAAAATCTTGTTCTTATCGCCATCTTCAACTCTTGGATAATGTTCAGCGGTCAATTGGCTAACTGGCATAAACCCAGTGATATTATTAACTTCAGCCATCAAACCACCTTTATTAGCATCCAAAACTTTAACAGTAATAACTTCTCCAGTTTCTTTTTTCTTTTCCAAATCTTTCCAAGCTTCATCTCGAATAGCTTCTCTAACAGAAAGTTCCACATAGCCATCTTCATTTTCTTCATCAACAACACTAGCTGTTATTTCATCACCGATTTTAAGTTTTTTTCTATTACCACCAAAACCATCTTTAACTTCCTTGCCATAAATTATTCCTACTCCCATATCTTCAAGATCAACAAATAAAGAATGAGTATCAATTTCAAGAACTTTACCTTTAACCTTAGTTCCTTCTTCAGGAATTACTGGTAAATTATCTTTCAATAATTTTTCCATTTTATTATCAACTTCAGCAACAGCCTCTTTGGAATCTTCTTTGTCTTCTAATATAACTTTCTCTTTTTTTTCATTAAACTTTAAAACAAGTTCTTTATAAATTTTTTTTGACATAAAATCTTACAGCACTATTCCCAATTTCCAAATAGAATTTTTGAAAATAGTTCCGTTGTACAAATAAAAAAGACCTGGGCAAAATTAGCGTGTCTTTTCTAATTGCAAGGTTAATAATTAATAAATTGTGTTTAAACC
>JAGYNP010000077.1 GCA_018399935.1 Candidatus Moraniibacteriota bacterium | reverse complement strand
CGTACAAGATCTGAAGTTGATCCACTGTACAATTTACCATTTGATAATTTATTGAAAATTGGTTTATTGTAAATTGGTCATTATTCAATCATCTTTCCGCCCATCATCTGCAAAGCGTTATTCAAAACATCTTTGCTATTAGAAGAATTGATATTAATTCCCAATTCTTCTATTTGATCTTCGGTGATAATTTCAATTTTAAATTTACACTGAGTTAGTTTATCAACTATTTTAATAATTGTCAATTTGTTTTGATTTTCGTTTAGTTTCTTTTTATGAAAAGAGTAGTTAGTTTTAATATAGAAAGTATCATTAACAATACCAGCAGGAGCGCAACTTTTCAAGCAAGCATGAATAGATGGACTTAATGGATTAATGGTTTCTAATATTTTAGTCCAATTATTTAAAATAGTTTGAAAATCTTTTGAGTTTGATTTCGAGGTCGGTTTATTATTAGATCTATTCTTTATTTCTAGATTTGATTTTTCTGAAATATTTTTTTTGGTTTTTATTTTAATTTCTTTTTTTTCTGGTGTTGATTTTTTTTTAACAATAGTTTCTTTTAATTTTTCTTGAGGTTTTTTGTAAAGACAATATTCAATAACAGCTAATTCTATAGATAGTTGAGGGATTGGATTATTTTTCGAATCAACTAAGCTTTTTTGAAATAAGTCAATGCTTTTTATTAAATCTTGAAGATTATTTTCTTTGGCCAATAAATTTAATTTTTTGGTATTTTCTGGAGAAAAGATTGACTTCTTTTTAATGTCAGGGCTGATTTTGTGAATAATCAAACTTCTCAAGGCTGTTAGAATAGTTTTATTAAAATTAACCAAATAAATTCCTTCGTTTTGAAGTTCTTCAATTTGCTTTAAGAGAGACTTGATGTCACCTTTTAGAAGTTTCTCAATGAAATTGAAAATATGACTTTGAGAAGAAGTTCCCAAAATTTGACTAACTTCCTCGCCAGTAATTTTTTTATCTTCCAGGGCAATGATTTGATTTAAAATTGATTCAGCATCCCGCATTCCCCCTTCAGCTTCAATCGCAATTATTTCCAAGGCCAAGTCGTCTATCTCAACTTTTTCCTTTTTGGTGATTTGTTGCAGTCTTTTAATTATTTGCTCATGAGTCAGACGATTGAAATTAAACCTTTGACATCTAGAAACGATTGTTTCAGGAATCTTGTGTAGTTCAGTGGTGGCCAAGATGAAAATGGCGTGTTTGGGCGGTTCTTCTAGGGTTTTCAGTAAAGCATTAAAAGCTCCAATGGAGAGCATGTGAACTTCATCAATGATATAGATTTTGTATCTCAGCAGAGAAGGAGTTAGATTAATATTTTCCTTGAGTTGACGAATGTTTTCAACTCCAGTGTGAGAAGCAGCGTCAATTTCATTAATATCAAGGGTTTTATTTTCCATTATAGCCTTGCAGTTAGCACATTTGTTGCAAGGTTCAATAGATATTTTTCCAGTTTTTTTGACTGGTTGAAGGCAATTAACAGCTTTGGAAAAAATTCTAGCTAAAGTGGTTTTTCCTATTCCTCGAGACCCAGTAAAGAGATAAGCCTGCCCGATTCGGTTATTTTTAATAGAATTACATAAAGTCTGAACAATAAAAGATTGACCTGATATTTCAGAAAAAAGTGTAGGACGATGTTTTTGATAAAGAGTTGACATAGATTATTGTTTTATTCTAGTAATTTAGCTTATTTAATTTTGCTATCAAAAAATCTTGGGTAAGCTTATTTGTTAGTTTATTATATAAGAATAAAAATTTTAAGTAAATAAAAAAAACAGACATTGGAGTAGTCTGTTTTTTTATAATCTTTATTTTTTGAAAACCAAAAGTTTGTAGCCTAGGAAATTCCAGATCAAACCGATGGCGGTTCCACCTAGGGCGCCGACAGTTCCCCAAATTTGATCTTTAAGGGGATTTATCATTAAAATCTCAACTTCTCCACCAAAAGCTGGTTTTATGAAAGTTACGATTAAGGTTGCTACTGAAACATTGATAATAGCTCCAATTACAGATACTACAAAAAATTGAGAGAATTGGACCACTTTATGATTTTCACTATTGTCTCTGAAAGCCCAGTATTTATTTAAAAAGTAACTTAAAATCGCCGCAAAACAAAATGAAGTGGCCTTGAATACTGAATAGCCAGCTCCTTCAAAAATAGAGAAGCTAAACATTAAAATATTTAAGATAACTAAATCTACTCCAGTATTTAAACCGCCTATTAAACCAAAACGAACAAACTGCCCAATAACGGGATATTTATTTAATATTTTTCTTATCATTTTTTATTTTAAATTATTTATTTTTAGCTGGATAACTAGCCTCTTTTTCTAGTTTAGCCAATTCTTCCTCGGATAAATCATCTTCTAGTGAATTTAGTTTCTTTCTTTCTTCTTCCATTTCTTTTCTCAATCTTTCAATGGCTGAGGGAGCTTTATTATCGTCATCATTTGTTTCAACAGTTTCATCTTTTTGAGAGTTTTCCATCTCATTTTTTTTCACCTCAGCTAATCTTTCATAGATTTCATCGTTCATGTTATTTTCTGTAACATCATCAGCTTTTCTTAAAACATTTTCAATAGCACACCAAACAGATTCTTTATCTCTAGGTACTACTAAGGTAACTTCATCACCAGGCTCAACTTTAAAATAGGTGGCTGCTGCTAATAAGGTTTTATATCTTTTTCCTTCTGAGTTAATTAAATAATTACCTCTTTCGTCTTTTTCAACAATTCCGATTAGGTATTTTCTTTCAACTGGTCCAACTTGCTTATAAATAAAATTACTAGTTGGAGTAATGACTAGTTTTAGCATATCATTTTCGACTAACTTTGATTTTGAGGCATAATTAGAAGGGACTGGGTATTGTTTTCCGTCTTCACCTAACATTATTTGTCCATCAAAAACACCGTAAACGGCATTTCCCTCATCATCATCGCGTTTCTCTTGGCGGTTATTTATTTTTTCAGAACCCTGAATTTGAGCTAATTTTTGCTTTGTGTGAGTAATAGTTTTTTCAGCTTCAACTATTATCTTTTTTAAAGCTTCAATTTGACTCATTTCAGAATTGTTTTCATTTAAAGTCATTGTTATTCTTATTTAGTTTTTTATTTTTATTTTTCTTTTCTATTTCAGAATTATTTTCAAATATTTATTTAATTGTAAAATTATAATTTTACATTAAAAACGTTTTTGGAAACAGTCCTGCTAATCTTTATAATTTAATTTTATAATAAAATTAAAAAATTTACAAGATTAA
>JAGYNP010000076.1 GCA_018399935.1 Candidatus Moraniibacteriota bacterium | reverse complement strand
TTGAAACAAAAAATAAATAAATCAGATCCAATTATTCTTTCAATAGTTTTAATTCTATTGGTTTTTGGGTTGATTATGATTTCTTCAGCTGGGATAGTTTTTTCCAATGTTCGTTTTGGTGATGAGTACCATCTTTTTAAAAGACATTTTTTACATGGAATTTTAATTGGATTGCCTTGTATGTATATTGTTTCTAATATAAAATATTCTTTTTGGCAAAAAATTGCGGTGCCTTTTTTTATTTTTATTTTATTTTTGTTAGCAATAGTTTTAATGGTTGGAGTAGGTTCTGAATATCAAGGGGCTAGTCGTTGGATAGAAATGGGTCCTATTAGTTTTCAGCCTAGTGAAATTGCTAAAATTGGAATTATTATTTATTTAGCGGCTTGGTTAAAAAGTAAAGGCTCGGAAATTCAAGATTTTAAAAAAGGTTTAATGTCCTTTTTAATAATTTTGGGTTTAGTTTCTATTTTAATTATAAGTCAACCTGATATTGGAACATTGGGTGTAATTATTATGATATCTTTAGTAATGTTTTATGTCTCAGGAGCTCCTTTTCGTTATATTGTTGGGATTTTATTGGGGGGAATAGCTTTATTGGGATTGTTGATAAAACTAGAACCTTATCGAATGAATCGTTTAACGGCTTTTCTTGATCCTAGTATTGATCCTCAAGGGATTAGTTATCAGATCAATCAAGCCTTATTGGCAATTGGTTCGGGTGGAATTTTTGGTTTAGGATTAGGTCATAGCAGACAAAAATTTAATTATTTGCCTGAGCCAGTTAGTGATAGTATTTTTGCTATAATATCAGAAGAATTAGGAATGATAGGGGGTATAGTTTTGCTTTGTTTTTTTATTGCTTTTGCTTTAAGAGGTTATAGGATTGCTCGATATGCACCAGATGAATTCAGTCGTTTAATGGCAGTTGGAATAACTTCTTGGATTGTTTTTCAAGCTTTAGTTAATGTTATGTCTATTTTAAAATTAATGCCATTAACTGGGATAACTTTACCTTTTATAAGCTATGGCTCAACTTCTTTAGTTTTTACTTTAATGGGAGTGGGAATTTTACTTAATATTTCGAGATATAGTGAGATTAAATAGGCAAAAATTTCGTAATTTTTAATTTTGTAATTTTATAAATAATTTTTAATTTTTAAATTAAAATAAAGGTATTAACAAAGTTTTTGTTTTAAAATTATGATTTAAGATTTATTTAAAAATTAAAAATTGTTCTTTTCTTTAAACTTGACATCCTGAAAAGTTTTATGTTTGCAAAAAATTAACTTTTTGTATTAAGATTCTTAAAGCATTTTTCCAAACCACATTATAATAAAGATTCCGAAAACATTAATAATAAAAGTAACAATTGAGAAAATGGTAATAGAAGTATTTCTTGACCATGACAATAAAGCTACTGCTAATTCATCTGGTAGCGGAGTAGCTGCAATGAAGCCAGCAAAAGCAGGGATAATATAACTTCTAACAAAAAATGGAGTATAATTTCTCAATTTAGAGATGGTTATTTTTAGAAGTTTATTTTTAGATAAATCGTCTAGTTCGTTGGTAATTGAGATTCTCATGAATCTAAATACAAAAAAGTTTCCTACCATTGCTCCAGTTAGGGCTGTGAAACTGGCTAACCAGAAATTTTGGAAAGGAGATAAAACTAACATGGAAGCGATTGAAGCACTAGTAGTAAAACCATAGACAAAAAAGAAACCAGCAATAAAAGTTCCTAGGTAATCAAGTTGTTTTAAGATTTGATGGAAATAAAAATTATTACCATCTTTATAAATTAAATAACCAATAAAAATTGATAAAATCAGCAAAATTAATTTTGGATATCTAATTTTTTTTAAAAGAATTTTAGTAAGTTCTTTAGTAGTAGGTCTTTTAAAAAATAATAACATTTTTTATAATTAATTAAATGAATTATTTTATTTTTGAGCCGAAAGCGAGAATCGAACTCGCAACCTACGCGTTACGAATGCGTTGCTCTGCCAATTGGAGCTATTTCGGCTTATATTTAAATTGTCTAAGATTCTGAATTTAATATTTGTTTTTATTATCCTTAAAAACAGTAAAATAATCAAGAGTTTGAATGATTTAATTTTTATTTTAAATTTAGTCTCTGTGCACAATTTAATTTTTATGATAAAATATTATTATGAAATTAGAGGATATTAAGAAAAATTTTAAAAAAATGCAGGTTAAATTCGCTTATCTAAGCGACTGTCTTTGACTGGAATGAGAAAAGAAAAAAACAAGAAAAATTAGAAATTAAAACTCAAGAAGAAGATTTCTGGAGGGATTCTCAAAAAGCTGGTAAAATTAATCAACAATTGGAAAATATAAAAAAAGAAATAGAAAAGTGGGGTACTTTAAAAGAAAATATTGAAAGTTTAGAGGATTATTTAAAAGAAGTTTCAGGAAATGATTTGGAAAGTCAGGAAATTCTTTTAGAAGAATATCAAAAAATTAAAAAAGAGTTGGTTGAGTTTGAAAAGAAAACTTTTTTTCAGGAAAAATATGATGAAAATGAAGTAATTTTAGAAATTCATGCTGGGGCGGGTGGAGACGATGCTCAAGATTGGGCGGAAATGTTAATGAGAATGTATTTGCGTTTTTGTGAAAATCAAAATTGGAAAACTAAAATTTTAAATAAAACTGCAGGGGGAGAAGCTGGAATAAAGAGTGTGGTAATTGAGGTTAGTGGAGAAATGGTTTTTGGTAATTTGAAAGGCGAAAAAGGAGTTCATCGTTTGGTAAGACAGTCTCCTTTTAACTCCGATTCTTTGAGGCAAACTTCTTTTGCAGCAGTTGAGATTTGGCCAGTTATAGAAAGTGATAATGAAATAGAAATTAATCCTAGCGAATTGAGAATAGATGTTTTTCGTTCTTCTGGTGCGGGTGGACAATCAGTCAACACCACTGATTCAGCTGTTAGAATTACTCATTTGCCAACCAATGTTGTAGCGACTTGTCAAAATGAAAGATCTCAAATTAAAAACAAAGAATCAGCTATAAAAGTTTTAAAAGCTCGACTCTATCAATATCTGGAAGAAAAGCAGAAAAAAGAGCAAGAAGCTATTAAAGGAGAATATAAATCAGCTGAATGGGGAAATCAAATCAGGTCCTATGTTTTTCACCCTTATAAGTTGGTTAAAGATCATCGAACGGGGCATGAAGTTTCGGATGTTGAGGGGGTTATGAATGGGGAGATAGAAGGGTTTATTGAAAAATATTTGAAATATTTAAATAAAAGCACCAAATCCAAAATTACCCGCCGTCGCTCCGCTTTGGCGAGGCAGGCAAATAACAAAGTTTAAGATATCTGTGTCAACAGTAAACGGTCATCAGTCATCAATCCAGCATTTCTATGATTTAAATATTTGGAAAGAATCTAACAGATTGTCAGTTAAGATTTATGAAATAACGGAAAATTTTCCTGATAATGAAAAATACGGGATCACTAATCAATTAAGAAGAGCGTCTTCTTCGGTTGGAGCTAATATTGCGGAAGGCTTTGGAAGATTTCATTATAAGGACAAAATAAAATTTTATTATAATGCTCGAGGATCTGTGTGCGAAGTTCAAAATTTCCTTTTTCTTTCCCAGGGTTTAAAGTATTTAAGTAAAGAAGAGGCTAGAAAAATATTTTCAGAATATGAGCAGTTAAACAAGAGAATAAATAGTTTTATAAAATCCACTCACCAGAAGATGTCAGAAACCGATAACCGATGACTGATGGCTAGCGACTGATGACGCCCCGCTATTTTTAAGAATTTTGATAAAGTTAATGTGTATTTAAAATAAAATTTAAACTAAAACAATAATATGATTGAATGTAAAAACGTTTCAAAGGTTTATATTGGAGATGTTCCAGCTTTAGAGAATGTTAGTTTTAAAATTAAAGAAAAAGAGTTTATTTCAATTATTGGTTCTTCCGGAGCGGGAAAGTCGACTTTAGCTAGATTATTGCATGCTGAAGAAAAGCCAACTTCGGGGGAAATTATTTTTAATGATGAAAATATAGCTGAGTTTAAGAAGAAAAAAATTTGGCAACATCGTCGAGATGTTGGAATGGTTTTTCAAGATTTCAAACTTTTACCTAAAAAAAATGTTTTTGAAAATGTAGCTTTTGCTATGGAGGTTTCTGGGAAAAGTGATAAAGAAATTGCTGAGGATGTGCCAAAAATTTTAGAAATTGTTGGTTTGGCTGGATTAGAAGATAAATATCCTAATCAAATTTCAGGAGGAGAACAGCAAAGAGTTTCAATAGCTAGGGCTTTAGTTAATCGGCCAAAAGTTTTAATTGCCGATGAGCCAACTGGAAATTTGGATCCAGATTCAAGTTGGAGTGTTTTGGAATCTTTGATTAAAATTAATAAATATGGTACTACTATCATTTTGGCTACTCATGACAGAGAAGCAGTCGACAAGTTAGATAAAAGAGTAATTGTTTTGGAAGATGGTAAGATAATTAGTGATAAAGAAACTGGAAAATATGATTTAAATAATAAAAAATAAAAGATGAAATTAAGAATTTTGCGATCAATAAAAGCTGGTTTTAAGAATTTTTATAGAAATGGTTGGCTTTCTGTAGCAACAATTAGTATTATTGTGGTTACATTGTTTATAATCAATATTCAAATAGCGGTAGTGATGTCAGAAGAATTGTTATTAAATGATATCAAAGAAAAAATAAGTATTGCAGTTTATTTTAAATCTGATACTAAAAAGGAAAAAGTTTTAGAAGCTAAGAATGAATTTAGTCAATATCAAGAAGTGGTTGAAGTTGAGTATATTTCTAAAGAGCAAGCTTTAGAGGAATTTAAAACTGAAAATACTAATAATGATATTCTAATAAAATCTTTAAAAGAGATTGAATCAAATCCTTTTGAGCCAACTTTAAATATTAAAGCTCGCGATCCCCAGGATTATGAATTAATAGCTAGGATGGTGGAAGAAAGTCAATTAAAAGATTATATTAATACTGTTAACTATGACAAACACAGTAGTGTAATAAATAGTTTTGGGGCTGAAATAAAATCTAGTCAACAAACAGGTTTGGCTTTGGGAATAACTTTGGTTATAGTGGCAATTTTGATTACATTTAATACAGTTAGAATTACTATGTTCGCTCACAATAGAGAAGTCGAAATAATGCGGTTGGTTGGGGCTTCTAATAATTATATTCGGATGCCTTTTATTTGGGAAGGGATGCTTTATGGTTTGATTTCGGTTTTAATAGCTTTGCCAGCCTCTTTTGCCTATTTGAAATTTGTAGCAATTTCAGAAACTTCTGGGGTAGCTTTACCTATTTCTAAAAGTATTTATATTCAGAAATTTTTAGACACAGTGTTTTTTGAAAATATTCTTTATATAATTCC
>JAGYNP010000075.1 GCA_018399935.1 Candidatus Moraniibacteriota bacterium | reverse complement strand
ATATTAAAAAAATTTTAAAAAATTTTCTTGAATATCTAAAAAAATACTATTATATTACCTCTAAAGAATTTCAAAGAATTTCAAAGAATTTGAAATTTTTAAATAAAAAAAATAATTCTTCAAATTTCATAGAAAAAGTTGAAGATAAAATTGATTTAAGATTCACTAAAAATCAAATAAACTTAAAAGCAAAAAATCAATTTATTTTAAAAAAAATTAAAAAATTAAAAATTGAAGCTATTAGTAATTTTAACTCAATCTTAAAAGAAAAATCAAAAAGAAAAATGTTTTTAATAATTTTAATTTCTCTACTAATTTTTATTGTTATTTTAATAATTGCAACCAAAAGAAAAAATTCCGAAATAAAATCTTTTGAAAATATTGAAAAAAATTTAAATCAAACTATTTCAAAAGAAAATTCAACAAGTTCAACAATAAATTTAAGATCCCTTATTAATCTCGATAAGGACATTAAAGAATCGACTTTTTTAAATAATAACTTGTTTTTATTAACAAATGAAAATAGCTTAATCAAATTTTCAATCAGAGATAATAAAAAAACTGAAATTTTACTACCAGAAGATTTTAAAGATCCTCAGTACCTCACCTCTATTGAATCTTTAAAATTAATTTTTATTATCAATTCAGAAAAAGTTTACTCCTACAGTCCAACAACTAATAGTTTCTCAAGAAATACAATTAATATCCCTGAAAATTCTGAAATTATAGGAGCAGGAACTTACTTAACTTATCTTTATTTATTAGATAAAAATTTCAATCAAGTTTATCGTTATCATCGAACTCCTGGAGGATTTGGTTCCTATAAAAATTGGCTTTTAGAAATTTATGATTTAGAACTAGCCACTAATCTATCCGTTAGTGATTCTGTTTACATAACTTTTGAAAATGGTAAAATTAACAAATATTTTCAAGGGAAAAAAGAACTTGAAATAAACATTGAAAAAGATTTTACTCCTAATAAAGTCAGAACTGAAATAGATAAGAAAGAAATTTTTATTTTTGACCAAAAACAAGGTAAGATAATACAATTATTAGAAAATGGTCAACAACAAGAAATTTACCAAGACAAACAATTCAAAAAAGCTAATGATTTTTCGGTAGATTTTGAAAATAAAAAAATTTTTGTTATCACTGATGAAAATAAACTATTAGTCTTTGACACTATTTCCAATTAACTAATATTTATTAAGTTATAAAAATTTTTAGATAAGAAAAACAAAAAAATAAAATTAGTATTTATAGATATATCTAATAGTTTTTTCAAAATCGCTCAACTCTCACTAAAATTACAACAAACAGAAAAGCTTTAACAATGTAAGTAATTAAAATTTTCAAAAATTGAATAGGTAATAATTAATTAAAAATGGTATAATTAATAATTTAAAAATCAAATGACAAAAGAAACTCGAGTGGGGATTGTGGGATTAGGCTACGTTGGATTACCATTAGCATTAAGATCTCTAGAAAAAGGTTTCAAAACAATTGGAGTGGACTCCGACAAAACTAAAATCAATAAAATCAAACAAGGCCAATCCCCATTTTTAGAAGAATTTATAGAAAGGCGAAAAAAACTTCTCAAAAAACTTCCTGTATTTACTGATGCTAAAAATTTAAAAAAAGTAGATATAATAATTATTTGTGTTCCAACCCCTATTGATAAATCTCATTATCCCAATTTAAAACCTCTAAAAAATGCTGTTAAATCAGTTATCAATAATCTAGGTAAAAACCAATTAATAATAATTGAATCAACTATAAATCCAGGAGTTTGTGAAGAAGTTATAAAACCAATGTTTATTAAAGAAGGTCTACAAGAAGAAAAAGATTATTATCTTGCTCATTGCCCAGAAAGAATAGATCCAGGGAATAAAAAATGGAATGTTAGTAATATCAACCGAGTAGTTGGAGCAATTTCTAAAGAAGGATTAAAAAGAGCCCTTGAATATTATAAAACTATTATTGATGGCAAGATTAGACCAATGAAGTCAATAAAAGCTGCTGAATCAGTTAAAGTGGTAGAAAATTCATTTAGAGATGTTAATATTGCTTTCGTAAATGAACTAGCCCAAAGTTTCGATCAAATGGGCATCGATGTCAAAGATGTAATCGATGGAGCAGCCACCAAACCTTTTGCTTTTATGGCTCATTATCCTAGCCGAGGAGTTGGAGGACATTGTATTCCAGTTGATCCTTATTATCTAATCGAAGAAGCCAAAAGAAAAGGTTTCGATCATCTATTTCTTAGAGCTGCTAGAAAAATAAATAACTATATGCCCTTTTACACAGTAAAGACTCTTCAAGATATTTTAAATGAAATAGAATTACCGTTAAAAAATACAGCCATTGGAATTTTAGGTCTTTCTTATAAAGCCAATATTGACGACTTAAGAGAATCTCCTGCTTTTAAAATTGTTGATGAATTAAAGAAAAAACAAGCTAAAATATCAACTTTTGACCCTTATGCAAAAAAAGAATCTAATGTAAACTCCTTAGAAGAATTATTGAAAAATTCAGAGGCCTTGATTCTAGTCACCAATCACCAAGAATTCCTTAACAAAGAAGATTTATTTAAAAAATTCAACATTAAAGCTATCGTAGATGGAGTTAATTGTTTGGATGGTGAAAAAATAAAGAGCTTTGGAATTAAATATCACGGTATTGGAAAATTTTAAATAATAAAAAAGTGAAAAAATTAAATATTCAAGTAAAATTTCCATCTCAATTTCGCTTCAAATAAAACGTACAAAGAAAAAATAATAAAATTAAATTTATCAATCTAATAAATAAAATAAATGCCAAAAGTATTATCTGTTTACCTTTATTAAAATGAAGAAGCTTTCCGAGTACATAATCTCTAACCTAATCCAATGAAGTTAATTATCAACATCCCTGCCTATAATGAGGAAGCTATCATAGGCAAAACCATCAAAAGAATTAAAAAAAGCTTTGAAAATGATTTTTATAAAAATCAAGAAGGAAAAGTTATTAAAGAGAAATTAATTCAGGTAGTCAACGACGGCTCAAAAGATGAAACTATTAATATTTCCCAAAAAGCTGGAGCTGACATCATAATCTCTCACGAGACCAACCGACGATTAGGAGCTGTTTTTGCTTCGGCAGTCAGTTCGGCCTTAAAAAATAAAACTGACCTAATGGTTAATATTGACGCCGACGGCCAATTTGATCCAGAAGATATCCCTAAGCTTCTCAAACCAATCCTTCAAGGAAATTCCGATATAACTATCGCCAATCGTTTTGGTAAAATTAAAGCTGACAATATCCCTTGTATTAAAAATTTACTTAACCAACTAGCAGCTAAAGTGATTAGTTTTTTTCTAGATTACAAAATTCACGACCTAACTTGCGGCTTCAGAGCTCACAATCAAGAAGCCCTGTTAAGATTAAATTTAACCAACAACTTTACTTACACTCAAGAAACTATTATTGACGCTATTGGAAAAAACCTAAAATTAAAATGGATCCCGGTTAAAGTTACCTATTTTAATAATAGACAATCCAAAATAGTAAAATCTGTTTGGAAGTTTATAAGCAATGGTTTTAAAATAATTCTTAAAGCTATTCGAGACGCCCGACCTTTAAAATTTTTTGGAATCCCAGCTTTATTTTTCATTTTAGTATCTTTATTCGGCTATGGTTGGTTTCTAGTAGAATATTTTAAAGAATTTAAAATATCTCCTTATATGAACCATATTTTGTTTTCTTCTTTATTTTTACTTTTAGGCATTCAACTTTTAGTTTTAGCCTTAGTAGCGGACATGATAAAATCTAATCGAAGAATAACCGAGGAACTCAGTTATCAATATAAAAAAAGTAAATATTATAATTTGTAGGATAATAGATTAGAAAATTAATGATCATTCAATTAAGAGTTGTCCAGATAAAACTAAAACTAATAAACCCCTTATTCCCCATGCCATTTTAAATCAACTAATTAACCAATTAATTAAAATGAAAATACTATTTATCTCCCATTCTTTCCCCCCAATAATTGGAGGAATTGAAAATCAGAATTATCAATTAACCAAAGCTCTAAAAGAATCAAGTCAAGTCAAAATAATAAAAAACACTCGAGGTAAAATTTGGTTACCAATTTTTATTCCGATATCTTTTTTTAAAGCTTTTTTCTTAATGAGTAATTACGATGTTTGTCTTTTAGGAAGTGGAATTTTAGCACCCCTAGGCAGTACCTTAAAATTCTTTCACCCAAAGAAAAAGTTTTTTTGTATTACCCATGCCTTAGATATAATTTTCGCCGAAAAAAAAGGAATCCTACCTAAAATTTATGCTTCCGTAAACATTCCTTCGTTAAAAAGAATAGATAAACTTTTTATGGTTGGCAATGCCACTATAGAAAAAGCTATTAAATTTGGAATTGATAGAAAAAAATGCAAATTCATTCCCAATGGTATTAATGAAAAAGATTTAAAAGAAAAACATACTCGGAAAGAACTCTCAAAAATTTTTGGAAAAAATATCCAAAACAAAAAAGTAATTCTTCGTTTAGGTAGATTCGTTCCTCATAAAGGAACCAGCTGGTTTATTGAAAATGTAATGCCCAAATTACCAGAAAACATAGTAATGATAGCTGCTGGAGGTAGAGTTTCTAAAAACACGGCTGGAGACAAAGATGACTACCTCAATTCAGAAAAAGCTATTATTGAAAATAAACTAGAACAACGAGTTAAACTATTCCCAGCTATTTCTCAACAAGATCTTAAAATTCTTTTAAACACAGTTGATTTAGTAGTTTCTCCTAATATTAAAATTCCTGGATCAATGGAAGGTTTTGGTATTAACGTTATAGAAGCTGGAATTTGTGAAAGAATCGTTTTAGCTTCCAATATTGAAGGTTTGTTAGACGCGATCAAAAACAAAAAAAATGGGACAATAGTAGAGCATGAAAATCCCGAAGCTTGGATTAATGCCATTAAAAAAATCTTTAAAACTGACGAAAAAACTCTAGAAGAAGAAAAAATAAAAACTGGAAAATATGTAAAAGAAAATTTTTCCTGGGATAAAATTGCCGATAAATATTTAAAAGAAATGAAAAATTAAAATGATTTTATTAGATTTTATAAAAATTGATTTGAGTCTAGCCTTACTCTTATTTATTCCAGGATATTCAATCTTAATTGCTTTAACTCGCAATAAAAACCCTTTAGAGTTACTTGGAACTATTATTGTTTCAACGGTAATGAGTCTAACAATTGTCAATTTTGTTTTAATGTTAATTGATAAAATTGGCTTTGATTTAAGTCCTGTTAATATAGTTCTTTCGATCTCAACCATCTCAGCTTTAAGCTTGTTTTTTTACGGAGCACTTCAAAACAAAAAACCAATAAAAAAACCAATAAAAAAACAAAACTGGCTTCCTTTTTTAATAATAACTTTATTTGCAATTTTCCTTAGATTAATCTATCTAATTCCTAAAGTAATCCCTCACACTACCGACCTTGGACATCATATGTATTGGGTTAACTACATTATTAAATTCCAAGAATTACCTATCTATGGTACTCCCGATGTAATCATTGGCGAACATATCATCTTTGGAGCACTTTCAATTTTAACTGGAATTGGAATTTTTACTGCTCTACCTTTAATGTTACTTTTTATAATCAATATTTTTTCTTTACTAGCAATATTTCTACTAACCGAAGAACTAGCTAGTCTGATCTTCAAGAAAAAGCAATCTTTTTTTATCGCTCTAGTCTCATTACTTTCAATCGGAGTCTTATATTCCATTGCCTCACCTCAAGCCAGCTACATAAATGGCGGTGTAATTGGTAATTTAATGGGAGGAATGTTTATTCCTACTATCTTCTATTTATTTATAAAAGCTTTTAAGAACAGAGACCCAATTCTAGCTTCCATTGGGATTTTTCTAATCGGAAATCTAATTTATACTCATCATCTTTCAGCTTTTATTTTTATCTATTCTTTGTTAGGATTTCTAGTAATATTTTTAATAAGTTTTCTACTAATCAAATTTTATTTCAAAAAAAATAATCTTAATCTCAACCCTTTCCTAAAAACTTTTTTTAACTTAAATACTTTTCTAACTGGAATTCTAATTTTAATCTGGATTTTTATTATAAGAATTCCATCTTATCTAAATGTCACCGCTATAGACTCAGCAGTCGGAGACCCTTCTAAAGCCACCCGCTTTGGTTTGACAATTAACAATATAATCAATTCTACTGGACCTTGGCGTTTTTTTTATTCCCTAATTGGAATCGCTTTCCTAACATTTTTATTTTGGAAAATTATTCAGAAAAAAACTCGAATTGAAAAAATTTATCAAATTGAAAAAATAAAATTAATCAATTTTATAATATTTTTTTCCTTGTTAATAGGCTGGTTTGGCACTATTTTTATAATGAGCTATAAACCCAACCTATTGAAAGTTGATATAATTTCCAGTAGAATAGTCAACTACTTAACTTATTCATCAGCCATTTTAGCTGCTCTTGGAGTTTATGCTATTTTATGCCCAATTTTTTCAAAAAATTTTTCCCCTCTAATTAAAAATACTCTTTTCTCGCTAATTTTTATTCCAGCCATCATTTCAGGATTATTTGATGTTTCAGAAAATTACCCTGAAACTAACACTGCTTTTGATAAAACAATCCAAACTTTTAAAGGCTCTCAATATTTAGCCGAAAAAACTACCGAGAAACAAAAAATTTTAAGAGATCATGTTTATTTAACTGGAGATACATGGATTAAAAATTTTCTGATGAGAGGTTATGAAGAACCAATATCCAGAACTTTTAGCAAAAAATATATTGATCCAATTCGCGACCGGGAAACTTGTACTCGAGACATGATAGATATTCCAGAAAGTTCAATTGGTAAAGACTGCTTTAAAAAAACGGGTGTTAAATTTATAATCTTAAGAGATAATTATGACACTCTTCAATTTGAAAAATCAGATAATTTTTCTAAAATTTTTAGCACCAACGAAGCTGTAATTTTTCAAAGAAATTATGAATAAAACTACAAACATTTTACTAACATTTATCGCTATTTTTTTATCAGCCTACTTTCTTTATTGGCAAGGAGAAATAACCATAGACAAGGCTTCAGGAAAATTTACTACTATTGGTTTTGAAAATACTTCTTTAAACTGCAATGCTTCCTCTTTTGAATTTTTTATTGAAAATAACCAACCCACTTCAATTGACTATCAAATTAAATTTAGCTTAGATAACGAAGAAATTTCAACTCAAAATATACAAATTTCTTCTTCAAAAAGAAAAATAATCAAACTTGAACCAGAAATCGTTGAAGAAATCTGCAAAAAAAAACAACCCTTTAAATTCAAAGTTTCAGTTAAAACCAATCAAGAAAATCAAATAATTTATAAAATAATCAACTAAGAAATTACTTTCAAATACTTTTTTTGCTAAACATCTTAAATTATTTACCAAAGCAATAATAATTTTGATTAAAATTAATTCAAAATTACAATTCTCAACAACAAGACTATATTTGAAAATAATTCCTTTACTAAACATAATGACTAAGAAAAAAATTCTATTCTTCACTCGTCCAATCATTCCCCCCTGGGATGAAGCTTCTAAAAATTTAGCTTTCGATATAATCACAAATTTACCTAAAAATAATTTTGAAACTAAAATTTTAACCCCAAAAAAAAGTTCTTTTAATAAAAAACTAATTAAGAAATTTACTTATATCCAACCAGAAGAAATTTTCAAATCAGCTAATTTAAATTTTTTTGGAAAAATAAAATTAATCAAAAGGCTTTTTCGTTTTAATTTAAAAACTGATTTAATTCATTTTTTATTTACCCCTAGACCTCTGACTTCTTGGCTTTTTAGAATTCGTTTAAAATTATCAAAAGTCAAGACTCTTCAAACCATTGCAACTTTATCTAAAAAAAATTTAAAAAATAATAAAAAATTAAAAAAAATACTATTTGCTGATTTCATAATAGTTCAATCCAAAAGCACTTTTAAAAAGCTCAAAAAACAAGGTTTAGAAAATATCAAATTAATTTATCCGGGAATTAATCTTAAAAAATACCAACCAAAAACAAAAAATTCCGCCTTACTAAAAAAACTAAAACTCCAAAAAAATGATTTTATAGTTCTATACACTGGAGAATATACTAGGTTAAAAGCCATTGATAACATTCTAGAAGCCCTAAAAATACTATTTAAAGACTATTCCGAAACTGCTAATTTAAAATTTATTATCGCCTGTCGAATAAAATCCAAAGCTGACCAAAAGAAGAAACAAGAATTTATTGAAACTCTAAACAAAGAAAAACTTCTAGATAAAGTTGTTTTTTTGGACACTTTTAAGAAAATGGATCAGCTTTATAATATTTCAGATTTAAATATTTTTCCAGTTAGAGAAATGGCTGGAAAATTTGATATCCCCTTAACTCTAGTAGAGTCTATGGCTTGCAGAAAACCTATTATAGTTTCCAAATTAAAAAATTTAAAGGAACTAGTTGGAAAGGACAACTACGGTTTAACTTGTAAGACCAAAGACCCTAAAGACTTAGCTAAAAAAATCCACCTTTTAAAAACAAATAAAAAGTTGTATAATAAATTAGCCAAAAATGCTCTTGAATTCATTAAGAAAAATTTTGACGTCAAAAAAACAGCTAAAGAATATAATAAAATTTATAAAAAAATATTAAATGTATAAAATAATTAGAAAAAGTCATTACGAACATATAATGCAACCCAACAACAAAAATAGTGTCCCAATTAATTTTAATATGAGTGATGAATTAATGCCCGGGGACAATAGTTATGATAAACTTTTAAAAGTAGCCAAAGATCCAAGAGTTTTCCATCATATTGCAGCTTTAGCTGATATCCATTCCAAACCTGGAAGAAAAAATCCTACTGGATCAGTAGTCGCTACTAAAAAAGAAATATTACCCCAACTAACAGACTCGGCTCCCAATTGTGGAATGCGTTTGATAAAAACCCCTTTCTTCAAAGGAGACTTATCGAAAAAACAAATTGATGAACTTTTTCAAGAATATGTAAAGACCATTCCAACCAAAACCTATTGGGGTACCTTCTTTAACCATAAAGATATTCTGGAAATCTCCAAAAGAGGCTCTGCTCCTGTCTTAGAAAGATTTGGAAAAAGCAAATCTCAATTAGAAAATACTTTCTTAAAAGGCAATATGTTTGATAATCAAAAAGTAACCAATGATCAGCTTTTTGAGTCTATTCCTTCTCTTTTCTTTAAAGTTGCTCAAAGCCGATTGGGAATTCTAGGCGAAGCTGGAAATCATTTTCTTGATCTACTTTTAGTTAATGAACTTTTTGATAAAAAAAATGCCAAAAAATTAGGTATTCAAAAAAATCAATATGTATTCTTACTTCATACTGGTTCAGGAATGTTTGGTCAATATTCAAGCTACTTCTATATGCCTAAGAAAAAAGAACATCTTAGTCAAAAAATTATTAATGTCATTGCTCGATCAACTTTTTTGAAAAAAGATGTTACTTGGCATCAAACTCTCCAAAAAGAACTCCCTCTCTATGAAAACAGTGACAAACTTTGGGGTATTAAAGAAAACTCTGAACTACACAACCATTTTATGATAGCCAATAGAGCTTCAGCTAATCATGCTTTTGCCAACCGAACCTTACTTCAAATTAAAATTGAAGATGGCATCAAGAAAATTTTAGGCAAAAAGATTGAATTACCAATTGTCTATGATATGAGTCATATAACAATCACTAAAGAAAATCATTTCAACAAAGATGTTTGGGTTCATAGAAACGGTTCCGTTAGGGCTTTTGGTCCTAAAAGAATGAAAGGCATTAAACTTTATGAAGAAACTGGAGAACCGGTTTTTATACCTTCTTCAATGGGTACTCCAGCCTATTTAGGAACTGGAACTGACAACAATCAAGCTTCTTTTTTTTCTGCCCCTCACGGAACTGGAAAAGCCAAAGATAAGACATCTAAAGTTCCAACCACGAAAGAAGAACTTCATTCTAAAATGATTAAAAGCAATGTCCATCTTTATAACGCTAAGTCTGACGGAGTTTTAAAACAAGATTCCTCCCATTACAAAAACATTGAACCAGCTATCAAGGGAATGAAAAAAAATGGAGTAATTAACCCAATCGCTAGAATGCAACCAATCTCAGTTTTAATGGCATAAAAACCATTAAAATCATTTCAATTAAACAATAATCTCTGGAGTTTAAAAATTTGAACACAATTCGAAGAAAATTTGAGCAACAAATAAAACACACTGAACTTAAACTGATACGTTAAATAGGTAACAAAAAATTAAATAAAGAAGTATATCGATAAACCGTTTCCTATTATCTTTTTTACTACAATTTTCTATTTTTAACTAAATTTTTCAAAAATAGAAAATTTCGTAAAAAAAATGTAACTAGAAATAATCTTATAAACCTTAAAGCCTCTCAAAATTATGAAGCTAATAACAATCTCTGGACTGGACGGAAGTGGCAAAACTACTCAACTTGATTTATTAGAAAAAGAATTAAAAAAAGATTTTAAAGTTAAACGCTTTCATATGATTGATTTTTCTATTGCTAATAAAATTTTAAAGAGAAAAAAAACATCATTTAATAAGAAACCCTATAAAGCACAAACTCAAGCTAATTTTTGGGGAATTCTTTTAAGAAAAATAGCTATTATAATTGATGTTTTTAGATTTAGAATTTATTATCAAATTAAAGTTTTTGAAAATAAATTAGACTACTTATTAATTGATAGATATTTTTATGATCAAATAGTTAATATTAAATATTTAGATTTAAGAAAAAAAATAAAAAAACAATCTTTCTGGCAAACTATCGCTGAAAATTATATAATTCAACCTAATTTAAAAGTTTATTTGAAAATTAAACCAGAAAAAATATTAGCTAGATCAAAAAAAATTGAACAAGATCAAAATTATTTATTCCAAAAAAATCGACTCTATAATCTTTTCATCAAAAAATGGAAAATGATTACTGTTGACGGTCAAGCAATAAAATCTGAAATCCAAACAAATATTAAGAATTTACTTTAATGTCTAGTTTAATTAAAGCCTCTTTTTGGTTATCAATATCAGAATTAATTTTCAACATTTCTGGTTACATAATCCATGCTTTGATGGGTCGAATTTTAGATCCAGCTGGTTATGGTAAATTTAGTATTATTATTACCTTTACTACTATGGTAGTTATTTTAGTTGGTAGAGGAATTCCGATTTCAACTAGCAAATATTTAGGAGAAATAACTTCTGATAAAGCTAACGAATTTTATCACATAAAAAAATCGGCTTTATTTGTTCAATTTTTTGTTATAACTATTGTTACTATAGGCTATTTTCTATTGGCTCCAATTTTTGCTAACTTGTTGAATGATTCAAGTCTAACTAACTTATTTAGAATATCTTCTCTTATTATTCCAGCTTTTGCTTTATCTAGTTTTTACGCTTATTATTTCACTGGAATTAAAGCTTTTAAAACTCAATCTTTTCTTAAAACTTGGCGCTCTATACTAAAAGTATTATTAATAGTTGGACTAGGTTATTTTTACAAAGTAAAAGGTGCCATTGTTGGTCAAGCACTAGCTCCTTTTGTCGTTTTTTTAACTGCCTATTTTATTGACCCTTTTACTAAATTCAAACTTAAAAACAATAAAAGTTTTAAAAATAAACCACTTGATTTTAAATTAGCTAAAAAGCTTTCCCTTTTCGCTGGTCCAATAGTAATCTTTATGCTTTTTTATGAATTTATGCTTTCTATGAATCTTTATTTTGTAAAAGCCTTAATGAACAGTAATGAATTAACCGGAATTTACAGCGCAGCTTCAACTGTTAGTAGAATTCCTTACTATCTCTTTTTCTTTATGACAATTATCCTTTTACCTAAAATATCAGAACTAATCGTTAACAATAAAAAAAAACAAACTGAAAAACTCCTCCAAAATGCTTTTAAATATCTATTTTTAATTTTAACCCCAATCACCCTTCTCTTGTCTCTTTTCTCTGAATCAGCCGTTAGATTTTTCTATGGTAGTCAATATACCTCAGCTGGACCCATTATGAGTATCTTAATTTTTGGCTTTGCTTTTCTAACAATTTTTTATATCATTATTTTCGTTTTAAACGGCTCAGGAAAAAATAAATTTCCAGTTGTTACCGCTATCTCAGGAACTTTATTAAATGGAATTTTAAATTGGTTGTTAATTAAAAAAATGGGCTTAATCGGCTCAGCTTGGTCAACTACTATTACCGCTTTTATAATAATGCTTTGGGCTTTAATTTATGCCAATTTTAAAATTGCTAAATTTATTAATTTAGTTTCTCTTTTAAAATACTTAACAACTAGTTTATTAATTTATTTAATTGGTTATTCATTTTTTAGCCAAGGTCGTTTCATTTTCATTCTTTGGTTAATAATTTTATTAACGATTTACCTGATTTTAATGTGGCTAACTAAAGAAATTAATAAAAAAGACTGGGATTACTTGATTAATTCTTTTAAAAAATAAAACTCCTAACCCAAACAAAAAATCATCTTAAACTGATCCCTCTTTCTTTTTTAAAGTTTCTCCAGACAAACCTTCTCTATTCAAAAAGATTATAAATAAGATTGACTTTAGTGCTTTAATATACGAGGAAGAATTGAGAAAAGTTTTATGTTAAATTCTTTAATACAAGACGGGATACTCAAAATTAAAAATTTATTCTCTAGCTAAAACTTTATAAACTTTACAAATTTTCTAACTGATTTCAATTTCCATTATTTTAAATTTTGAGTTATAATAAAATTAAGCCTTAAAATAAACTTATGCAAAAAAATCACAATTTCCTACTATTTTTAATAATCTTAGCTTTTATTGGAACCTTTTTTATAATGAAACCTTTTTTTATTTCAATCTTCTTGGCTTTCATTTTAACCACTATGTTTAACAAAACCAATAAAAAACTAGCCAAAAAATTAAATGGTAAAAAGACCCTAAGCTCCCTAATAATGTGTTTCTGGGTAATGCTTATTTTGATAATACCTTTTGCAATAATCACAGTTCTAACCATCAATGAAGCCGACGAATTAATCAAACAAGCCCAAGAAAAAAATATTAGCTTCAATCTAAACTCGATTCAGAATTTACCAATAATTCAGTCTCTTAATTTCGGCGGATTATTTGACACAAAAGAAGGAATTGAGCAAATAACTAAAAGTGCCCAAACGGCAGGAAACTATCTGTTTTCCGCCATTAGAACCATCTACACCAGCACCAGTAATTTCATTTTCATTCTAGTCGTTTGCTTTTTTGCTCTTTACTACTTCTTTAAAGACGGCGATATAATTATCAAAAAAATAATGGATTTAAGCCCTCTTCCATCCTCCCAAGAAAAACAAATTTTTGGAAAATTTAATACTATGACTGTTGCTACTATTAAAGGAACTTTAGTGATCGCTTTAATTCAAGGACTTTTAATGGGAATTGTTTTTTGGATAGCAGGTATTAAAGCCCCTACTATTTGGGGTTTGCTAACTGCCATTGTCTCAATTATTCCTTTACTGGGAGTATTCTTGGTTTGGCTACCAGCTGGTTTGGTTTTATTATTTATAGGAAATATATGGCAAGCTTTGTTGATTATGATTGTCGGAGGAATTGTTATTAGTAGTATTGATAATTTTTTAAGACCAAAATTAATTGAAGGTGAAACTAGTCTTCATCCTCTCTTAGTTTTTCTATCAACTTTAGGTGGAATAGCAGTTTTCGGACCACTCGGTTTTGTGATTGGACCGGTAATAATAACTTTACTTATAACCTTGTTAGAAATTTATCAAACTGGTCATATTGCTTAGTTAAAAGCAATAAAACAAACTTTATTAATTTTTTTTAATTTTTCCTATTTTTAGCATTAAAGAATTTCAAACCAAATAAAATTAAAAAAGTTTTTTAAACTTTAGAAACAACTTTAAATAATCATACATATAAATACTTTAAAAAAATGGAAACCGACTACTTATACATTTTAATCCCAATCCTAGTTGGAGGAATAACCCAAATAACAAAATTCTCAATTTACTCCTTCAAACACGGTCTTGACTGGAATTATTTTTTTACCCACGGCCACATGCCTTCCACTCACAGTGCTTTTGTTACCGCTTTAATAATTACCACCGGCTACTACTATGGAATAGATAGCGGAGCTTTTTTGGTGGCTTTTTCTTTGAGTATTATTATTTTTGATGATGCCTTAAGATTAAGAATGTACTTAGGAGACCAAGGCCGATACTTGAACAACCTGGTCGAAAAACTAGAAATTGACCCAAAAAAATTCCCTCGTCTGAAAGAGAGGGTTGGCCACCGATCTTCCGAAGTGATTGTCGGCGTAATCTACGGAGCCATTTTATCTGGAATTTTCATTTACATCATTTCAATAATCAACTCATTCAACTTCTAGATCTTCCGGGCTGTCACTCCGAACTTATCAAGACATCAAGAGATTTCTAAGCTTATTTACATTAAAGCCTATTGAAATGTCAAGGACTATCTGTCGTTTAAATTTCAGAATTTTACCCCTCCATAAACTCAATTCTGCCAAAAACTATTTTCCAAGTTCTAGTTTTCGATTTACATTGGAGTAATACTTCTAGCTTTGTTTTTCTGTTTTTTCAGTTTAGTCTCTAAACCCACCAAAAGACCGCCGGTTTTGGTGGCTTTCTATTTTTTAAGTATTTTATTATTTTAAAATCATCTCAATCACTCTTCGATCATTCCATTTGATTTTATCCTTTCCTACCATCATATTCTCTTCCGCTCCTTTACCGGTTACTAAAATAATATCTCCCTTATGAGCTAAACTAAAAGCCTCTTTGAAAGCTTTTTTTCTATTCTCAATTCGCTTCAACTTTTTTTTATTTTTTATTCCTTTTTCAATTTCCTCAATAATTTGAACAGGATCTTCAGTATAAGGATCTTCATTAGTAGTAATTATCAAATCAGCATATTTTTCCACAATCCCTCCCATAATCGGTCGCTTTCCTCGATCTCGATCCCCACAACTTCCAAAAATCCAAATCAATTTGGACTTGTTTCGTTTCTTCACTTCTTTCATCATTTCTCCCAACTTTTCCATCGAATCAGGCGTCAAAGCATAGTCAATAATAACATTCAGCCCTTTATTATTTTCAACAAACTCCATTCTTCCAGGAATATTCTTGATTTGCTCCAATTGTTTTTTGATTTTATTCATCGATATTTTCTGCGAGACTCCCACACAAATTGAAGCCAGAGCATTTTCAATATTAAATTTGCCTGGTAAATTAAGCTTAAATGTAACTCCGTCCACCTCAAATTGACTCTTGAAATTCTTAAATTTTAACTTCTCTGCTTTCCAGACCGGTTGATTTTTGTAAACCTTTTTCTTAATATCTATTCCATACAAATAATTCTCACCCATTTTAGGCAAAATAAATTCCTTGCAACTTTTCATATCTCCATTAATCACCCCAATCTTTTTAACCCGACTCTTCCAAGCTCTAGAAGTTACTCTAAATAACTTTAACTTAGTTTTTCTATAATCCTCCATTGTAAAATGATAATCAAGATGTTCTCTGGTAATATTAGTTATCACCGCCATATTATAATCAACGCCCCAAACCCTGTTTTGATCCAAAGCATGAGAAGAAGTTTCCAAAACCAGATAATCGCATTTTTCTTGAACGGCTTTTTTGATAAATTTTTGCAACTCCCAAGCTGACTGAGTTGTGAACTTAGTTTTATTAACCTCTTCTTTTTCACCAATTTTAAAATTGATAGTCGAATAAACCGCTACTTTTTTCCTAGTAGCTTCCAAAACCTTAGCAATCATCTGAACGGTCGTAGTTTTACCATTAGTCCCAGTCACTCCAATCACTATCAATTTTCGAGAAGGAAAAGCGAAGAAAAGATTAGCCAAAACAGCCTTCTTGAAATGATAAACATTTTTAATTTTTTGAAACAAACGTTTGATGCTCATGTTTTGAATAATTTACAATTTACAATAAACCAATTTACAATAAATTTACAATGACAGAATTTACAATTATTAAAAATTTTCATTGAAAATTAAATAATTGAAAATTTATTGAAAATTGTAAATTGTAAATTGATAATTTTGAAGCTATTTTACCATCTGAATAAACCTATAAATAATGTATTTTCCCGACCTCAAAACCAAATCCCAACACCCCGGAAAAACAACCGGCTCACATTTTGCACAAAAGCCTTTCTTGAATCTCGTAATCCCAGCCCACTTTTCTTGATTCTCTTCGACGGCAATCCCAAAAAAATCATAACTTTCCATTCTTTTCTCTTTGGCTCTTTTAATGGCTTCCCATTGCAAAAGATAGTTAGCCATCAAATTTCGATGTTGACTAGCAGAAGCTCCATGCAAATAAGTTGCCACCCCGCCAAAAAAACTCACCAAAACCGCTCCAATTGTCTCACCTTTTTTGTCGCTAGCCAACAAAAGTTCCAGATTTTCACTCGGAATCGCTTCAACCATTTTCTGATAATAATTCTTGCCATGAAAAGAAACCCCGTCTCTCTTGGCCGTTTCTTGAACTAATTTCCAAAAAACATCCAGATCTTTCTCATTTTTTGAAACTCTCACCTGAACCCCCTTTTTTTTAGCCAATCTGACATTATAGCGGGTTTTCTGTTTCATTCCAGCCAAAATATCCTCCTGACTTTGTTTCAAATCCAACATCACAGTCTCTGCCGGTTGATGATTTTTCTTTGATTTAATCAGTTTGTCTTGAATTAATTCCAGATCTTCTTTTCGTTGGAGCTCAAATCTGATCCAGCCCACTTTTTCCTCTTGCGCTTTGACTTTGATCGCCTCAATCAATTTTTGATTGTCTTTTTTATTAGAACCAAAAACTGGCCCTCTGGGAATAAAAAAATAATCACCCACCAAAGGTAAATTATTTTCAACAATCAAAGCTTGATTACTGTCAGTTCTTACCCAAAAAACCTTCTTACCAATTTTCTCTTGAAAATCAAACCAATATTGAGATTGCAAAAATCCCCCATCCAAACTATTTTTTCCTAAAAAATCTTCTCTTTTATTCATTATTTAAAAAATTTTATTTAAAAACTAAACTAAAAATTTCAAAATAAACTCTAATCACACAATCCCCTCTCAAAGAAAACTGAAAAGGTTTCATACTCAATATCACGAAATACAGCTAAGTGTAGATTACCTTGATACTTATAACTTAATACTTAATACTAATTTTTCTTGGCTAAACTTCTAAGCGCTAACTTAATCTTCTCTGAAACATCCTCAACCTCCTTAACACTATTAGCCGCTTCCCTGGCTTCACTAACATTATACCCCATTGCCACTAAAGCTTCCACTACATCTTGATTGCCCTGAGCACTCTCCAAAGAACTGACAGAAAAATCCTTAATCTTGTTTTGAAGCTCTAAAATCAACCTTTCAGCCGTTTTTTTGCCAATTCCCGACACTTGAGTTAAGATAGTCGAATCTTGGTTGACAATAGCAGTTTTAACCACATCAGCTGAAGCAATATTTAAAATATTCAAAGCCGCCTTAGGGCCAACCCCAGAAACTGAAATCAATAATTCAAATAACTCTAATTCTGCTTGAGTCTCGAAACCAATCAACGACAATTGATCTTCTTTAACATGAGTATAGACAAACAACTCTAAAACATTTTTACTGGAAGCCTTTCCAATGGTTGCTTCATTACAAAAAACCTTATATCCCACTCCATTAACATCAATCACCAAATACCCCATTCCAAAATAATCAACTACTCCTTTTAATTTTCCAATCATTTTTGTCTAATTTACAATTTACAATTTACAATTTTCATTCAATATTCAATTTGAAAATGTCCAATTATGTAATTTCAATTTTATTTATCCTTGTTATTTCTACAGAAATTTATAATTTTTTGAAAAATCATCAATGATTCTTGACATTCTTTACATAAAATCCTAGCCTCTTTTATTTCTTCTGAATTACTTTTAACAAGAATCTGAAGCCAATACCTAGTTTTTTAGACCTCTTTTTACAAATAAAAATTTTATTTTGAAAATCCTTTTTAGAACATGCATTATTAGCTTCGCAATAATTAACCCCAACCGATGTTCCTGATCAGACTAATTGAGAAATTATTGGTCTATTTATAGCATCCTGTTTAACCAACCTACAGAACAAAATTATTTCCTCCTCAAATTTAGTAGTTCTTTTTTCAAGATCATATTATTTTTTCAAGTTTGAAAATTTAATAATTGAAAATTTATTGTAAATTGTGAATTGTGAATTGAAAATTACTATCAGCATTGTATCATTATCTTTACAAACTTTCCAGACTATGCTAAAATTCCCTCATTGAGAATAAGTTAAATAAAGAAAACTATTATGCCAATCTTAAAAGCTGCTAAAAAATATGTAAAAGTCACAGCTAGAAAAAATGCATTCAATCGAAAAAGAAAAAACGATATGAAAAAAGCTGTTCGTGAAGTCAACGACGCTGTTGATGCCAAAGACAAAACTAAAGCTGAGAAAATCTATCCAAAAGCCCAAAAAGCTATCGACAAAGCTATGAAAAGAGGCGTTTTAAAGAAAAATACCGCCGCCAGAAGAAAATCAACCTTAGTTAGAAAAATCACTTCCTTAAAAAAATAGTCTGAACTTTTTAAAATTACAAAAACACCTCTTGGAGGTGTTTTTTATTAAAAAAATAAACTAGCTTAACTTTTTTGTTCAATTTAAATTAAATTCTATTGATAATTTTAATAAAAATTACTAAAATTAAAATTTAAAAAAACACCGACAATAAATTGAATTTTAAATAAAGGAGGATAATAATGAATATTCTA
>JAGYNP010000074.1 GCA_018399935.1 Candidatus Moraniibacteriota bacterium | reverse complement strand
TTTTTTAATTATTTTCAATTTATTTTTAGCATTATAATTTCTTAATTTAACACCAGCCATTTCAAACATTTTTCTAGAAGCTTTAAAAATATCTACCTCTTTATATTTATCTGATTCATAAATTACTTCCTTTATACCACTTTGTATTATTATTTTAGCACATTCATTACAAGGAAATAAATCAACATAAATTCTGCAATCTCTAACAGATTTATTAGAATTCAAAATAGCATTAGCTTCAGCGTGAACAACATAAGTATACTTAACATCCATAACTCCACCTTGTCTATCTTGAGGTAATTCTTTATCATTACACTTTCTAGGAAAACCATTATAACCTAAACCAACGATTATATTATTATCATCTACAATACAAGCTCCAACTTTAGTATTAGGATCTTTAGATTTCTGGGCTATCAAATTAGACATTAACATAAAAAATTCATCCCAATTTAAATTTTCTTCCATTTTTTAAAAAGTTAATTTTATTTAACTAAAACAATTCTACCAAAAAAAACTAAATAATACAAAAACTTTAGAAAAATAAAAGACCGAATCAAAATGATTCGGTTTTAAAAACCTTTTATTTTTTTCTTTTATAACCTAAATTATTCATAAATCTATCAGTTTCACTTAATAAATATTCCAAATCCTTTTCGTTGTCAATTTTAAAATCAGCCTTAGCTCCAATTTTTGGAACATTTTTTTCGGTTAATTTTAAATCAATTTTCTTAAAATTTTCAAACGAAGTACTATCATCACTTTTTTCATCTCTTTTTGAAGCTCTTTTCCATCTACTTTTGCTACTAGCTGTCACATAAAGAATCTTATTATTTTCAAAACTTCTAATAAATTCTAAATCAGGAGGCATTCTTAAACCATTCACTACTACAATTTCACTTTTAGTATCTTCTATTTTCTTTCTTATAGCTTTGCTTAAAATATCTCCCCCAAATCTTTCCTGAAAAACTTCAAACAACCATTGTTGATCAATTCTGGAAAGTTTTTCAAAATAGATTGAAAGAGTATCCTTAATCGGATCGGCAAATCGAACCTGCTCAGCTCCGTATCTTTCAGCTAAATATTTTCCAACCGTATCCTTACCAGAGCCAACCTCTCCCACCAAACCAATGATAACTTTTTTCATTGAAACTTATAAATTATTATTAATAATAGACAACTTGTAAATTGTAAACCTTATTATAAAAATAAACAACCCAAAAATAATTTTAGGAAAATAATTTAAATTTAAAAAAAATGTTTAAGCTCTTTATACAATAAATAACTAATTATAATTAAAAATGAAAATGAAACAAAAAGTTCCCAGTTAGCCATTTTATAAAGAGTGAAATTAAAACCTAAGACAAAAATTAAAAATAAAAATACCCCAAATATTTTATTAAAATTTCCGAGTAAAGACTTTTGAGGTTTTATTGAAATAGAATAAATCAACCAACCTATTAAAACAAAAATCAACAAAAAATTTAAATTTAAATTTAACATCACATAGCCAGGAAGAATTGATTCAATAAAAAATAATCCAAGATAATCAAATGAGAGTACTAATAAAACCCATAAAACAAAAGCATTATTTTTTTGAATTATTTTTTTGAATTGTTTTACCTTTTTTTTAAATAAATGGAATATATCCACGATATTTTTTGATTAATTTCAATTTAATATTTTCGACGCTAACTAAAAAATTATTTTGAAGCGACCACTTTGAAGGAGATGCAGATAAATTTAAATCCACTCTCTCAATATCCGATTTCTGAAAGCCTTCGATTTCAAAAATGTAATCTGATTTTTGAGTATTAAAGTTTTTTTCAAAATGGCAATTTGCCTCATCATTCTCGATTTTACTTAAACAATCACCAAAAGATTCTGGCTCAATGCTGTCTATTTTAACAGGGTTGATTTTGATTAAATTATCAATGTTAATTGCTTCGTTTAGAGGGAAAATTTGTTCTTCCCAAACCAGATAAAAACCTCCTGGGGTTTCAAAAACAGTTCCACTGGGGTGAGCTTTACCAAAATTAAAAACTTCTTTTTCTTCCAATTCGCTAGCAAAACCAACTGGTTTTTCAATCACATCTTCCCATTGATAACCCATTTTTTCAAACAATTCAGCCGAAAAAAAAGACTGATAAGAATTTCCTGGAAGCAAAATGCTGACCGAATCTCCATTATAAAAAAGACTACCCACTGGCAAATCAGTATCATTATTGGAATTAAGAAGTTGCTCAACGTCTTTTTGGTTTAAAATAGTCTCTTGTTTGGGGTAAAAGGTAGCTAAAAAATTCTTATAGGCTTTGATTCTTATCTCCTTCTCTAGCTCTGACTCTTTGTTGAAGTGAGTTTTTAATTCGATTTGGTCAAAAAGATAATTCTCTTCTTCTGGAAAAATAATTATTTTCTTATCATTGATTTTCTGAAAATTTATTTTGACTCCAGATTGAGGTTCTCCTATTGAAGAATAATCAAAATCAACTGAGATAACACCCCATAAAACATATAATGGCAAAGAAAGCCCGATTAAAAAGATTAATAGAATTTTTATTTTAGACATTTTCTTCTTTCTTTTTTTGATTTTTAATTTCTTTTAAAATTTCTTTACAAATTTTAGGATTATCAATTAAATATTTTTTAGCTGCTTCTCTACCTTGACCAATTTTTTCATCCTTATAACTAAACCAGGATCCAGCTTTATCCACTATTTTCATTTCGGATGATAAATCTAAAATGTCTCCTTCTTTAGAAATTCCTTTATTATACATAATATCAAATTCTGCTAATTGAAAAGGTGGCGCTACTTTATTTTTAACAACCTTAACCTTAACTCTATTTCCAATAGCTTGATCAGCCCGCTTAATTTGAGCTGCTCTTCTAACCTCTAATCTAACGGAAGAATAAAATTTTAAAGCATTTCCACCAGTAGTCGTTTCTGGATTACCAAACATTACTCCAATCTTCATTCTTATTTGATTAATGAAAATAACACTAACATTACTTTTTGCTACAATACTAGTCAGTTTTCTTAAAGCCTGAGACATTAATCGAGCTTGAAGTCCCATATGAGAATCACCCATATCGCCTTCTATTTCAGCTCTAGGAGTCAAAGCAGCTACCGAATCAACTACAATAACATCAACTGAATTAGAGCGAACTAATGTTTCAACAATTTCTAAAGCTTGTTCTCCAGTATCTGGCTGAGAAATTAATAATTCTTCTATATTAACTCCAATTTTTTTAGCATAAGAAGGATCTAAAGCATGTTCAGCGTCAACAAAAGCTGCCGCTCCCCCATCAATTTGAGCGTTAGCTACTATATGAAGAGCCAAAGTCGTCTTACCAGAAGATTCAGGACCATAAATCTCAATAACTCGACCTCGAGGAACCCCTCCAATTCCTAAAGCAATATCCAAAGAAGGCGAACCAGTTGATATAGAAGCTATATCAACTTTTTTAACTTCTCCTAATTTCATAATTGAACCTTCTCCAAATTTTGTTCTAATTTCTTCAATAGCCTTATCACAATTTACTCTCCCCCCTGTTTTAACTTCTTTTTTTGAAGTTTTTTTTGCTACCATTTCAATTATTTTTTAATTTTTATTATTTTCAAAATTTTCTATTTTTCTGAAAATACCCCTTCTTTATTTAAATTTATACTTTTAAAACCTTCAATCTCTTCATCTATCAAAAAAAACTCTCCATCATTTATTTTAACATAAGTATTATTAGCTTTACTAGAGCTTATTTTAATTTTATCTTCAACCTTTATTTTTAAACTAGAATTTGAATATATGGTAATTTCTTGTTCTTTTTGATTACCAACTTTGTAAGATAACCAATTCGAACCTTCCTTACTTTTAATCTCTAATTCAAAACTATTTTTATCTTGATTTTCATTTAAATTTTCTTTTTTCTTTCCAGCTACAAAAGTTTTTAAATCATAATCAGCTACCAAGTTTATTTTTTTTTGAGTACTTTTTTTAAATTTATTAGAAGCTTCTATTATTATTTCATTAACACCTTTTTGTAAACCCACTTTTTCTTTAAATTTCCCGTTTGAATCAACAAAAACTGACTCATTATTAATTGTAACCTTGTTTTCAATATCAGTTTTTCCAACAATTTCGACTAAACTATCTTTAATAATTTCTTCATAAATTGGAGATTCAATAATTAATTGTGGTTCTTTGGAAAAATTATCAACCTCAAAATAGAAATAACTAAAACCAATTAAAATAATTAAAATAACAATAAAAATAGAAGCAATTTTAGGAGTTATTATTAAATATGAAAAATTTTTTTGACCTTCAATCGGTTTTTTGTTTTCTTGATATTTTTTAACACTTTCTCTAACTCCGATTTCTTTATTAAATTGTTCAATAACTTTTTCTGAATCTAAATTTAAATATTTAGCATAACTCCTTAAAAAACCTTTTACATAAACGTCAAAAGGCAAATCTTTATAATTTCCAGACTCTATTTTTCTCAAATAATCTTTTTTTATTTTAGTTTGGACAGCAATTTCAGCTAAAGAAACTCCTGATTTTTTACGGATTTTTTTAAGTTTCTCTCCCAATGTTAATGTTTCTATTTTTCTTTTTATAAAACTTGTCATTTTTTGTTTAGAAGTTTGTTTTTAAATACTTTTAATTTTAAATTCCATTAGAGGCATCTATGGATGCCTCT
>JAGYNP010000073.1 GCA_018399935.1 Candidatus Moraniibacteriota bacterium | reverse complement strand
TCTTTCATTTTTTTATTTTTAATGGAATTAACCTCTTATTACTAAAAAATTATTATATTTTTCTTTTAATATTTTTTTAGCTTTTAAGAATTTTTTTTCATCTTTAAACCAACCAAAAACAGTTGATCCAGAACCACTCATTAAAACACCATCAGCTCCAAAGGTTAGTAAAGACTGTTTTAGTTCTTTTATGATAGCATATTTTTTTTCAACAAACACCTCAAAATCATTGTAAAAATATTTCTCAAAATTATTCTTTAAATTTTCTAAAAAATTCCTAGATAAATCAATTCTATTACCATTCTCCATAAACCAAAGATTATTTGATAAATTTTTATAAGCTTCAGGAGTTGGAATCTTAATTCTCGGATTAATTATCAGAAAATAACCTTTTTTAAAATCAAATTCTTCTAATATTTTTTCTCCTGTTCCTCCGATCAAAGATCCATTTTTTTCTGAAAAGAAAAATGGAATATCTTTACCAATCTCAGCCGCCATTTTAATTAGTTCTTTTATTGAAAATCTATTTCTAAAATATTGATTTAAAACTTTAAAAACTTCAGCCGCATCAGAACTTCCCCCTCCTAAACCAGCTCCAACTGGAATTTGTTTTTTTATTTTAACCTTAACCCCAACTTCTTTTTTTGCTTTTTTAAAAAATTTTTTTATCGCTTTATGACAAATATTCTTGCTATCAGTCGGAATTTCTAAATTGTCACAAATAATTTCAATTCCTTTTTTCTCTGGAAAAATTTCTATCTCTAATTTATCTTTTAAATTGGGTAATTTAACCATAATAGTTCGTAATTCATGAAAACCACTTTTCATCTTTTTAATAATCTCTAAAGTTAAATTTAGTTTTGCTGGACAATTAATTATTTTTTTCATTGTTTTTTGAAAATCTATTTAAAATATCATATTCGAATAAAAAGAAAAAATTTTTAACTAGAAATTTTGAAAATCTAGAAAGAATATATACATATTTTGACGAAGGTTTGAAGAATTTATAGTAAAAATTTTAATTTTTTAGACAATAAGTTGTTATTAAAAATGGTAAGGTTTTAAATAGATTTTATTAAACTAACAATTGCAAAAGCTTGAATACCTTTACCTTGGCCAAAAGCAGTTAATCCTTCTCCAGTAGTTGCCGTGATTCCAACACAATTCTCATTAATATTAATTATTTCTGCCAATCTAGTTTTTATTTTAAATTTATTTGATTCAATTTTAGGTTTTTGCGCTTCTATGCTAATACTAATATTATTTATTTTATAATCCACTTTATCAATTTGGCTTAAAGCTACTTCTAAATATTTTACACTATCAATTATTCCCTTTTTACACATTTTGTCTGAATAAACAGAGAGCGACCCTTTTCCTATAGCACTTCTCAAGGCATTACAAAGAGCATGGATAACAACATCTCCGTCAGAATTACCTTCCATTCCCACTTCACCTGGAAAATCAACTCCGCCCAAAACCAGAGATTTATTTTTATCTTCAGAAAAACGATGTGAATCTTGCCCTATTCCGACTTTAATCATAACATTTATTTAATTAAAAATATTTTTGGGGTAGTTTTTTATATATTATCTCGGCCAGTTCCAAATCTATTGGAGTGGTTATTTTAAAATTAAACTCTGAGGCTTCAATAACTTTAACTCTTCCTCCAATTTTTTCTACCAAAGAAACATCATCAGTTCCAATAAAATTATCTGCTTTGGCCTTGTTAAAAGCTTTTTTGGCTAATTCTAATTCAATAGTTTGAGGAGTTTGCATATTCCACAATTTTTTTCTATCTAAAGTTTCAAACACTATCCCATCTTCATTAACTTTTTTGACAGTATCTTTCGTAGGATGAGCTACTACACAAGATTTAAATTTTTCAGCCGTTTTTATTGATTTTTCAATTTCTTTCCTAGAAACAAAAGGATTAGCACCGTTATGAAAAAGAAGCAAATGTTCTTCATCTTTATTGCTACCTTTTTTTAATTTTAAAATTTTTTTATCTAAATAAAAAACAGCATTATAAGCTGAATATTGTCTTTCTTTACCTCCTTGAATTAAATCCTCAACCTTATTAAAACCATATTTCTGAACAATTTTCTCAAAAAAAATCTCATCCTTCTCTTGACAAACTAACAAAATAGAGTCTACTAAATTTGATTTTTGAAAAGGTTTAATGGTATAATAAATTAAAGGTTTTTTATTTATCTCCAATAAAACTTTATTTTTACCAGCTTTCATTCTCTTTCCTTGTCCAGAAGCTAAAATAATAGCAATATTCATTTTTTTAAAATAATTCTAAGCTATTTCCATTATATCAATAAATCGCTCAATTAGTCAAAATTATAAAAATTAATTTATAGCATTATGAAAAAAATAGCTTTAATGGGAAGTACTGGATCAGTTGGTACTCAAACTTTGGATGTTGTTAGAAAATATCCAAATAAACTAAAAGTTTTTGCTTTAAGTGCTAATAGTAATATTGATTTATTATTCAAACAAATTAAAGAATTTAAACCCGAAATAGTCGGGGTTTTTGATACCAAAAAAGCTCAAAAGCTTCAAAAAAAAGTTAAAATCAAGGTCTTAAGTGGCAAAGATATGCTAGAAAAAATTGCTGAAATGAAAAATTATGACACTTTCATAACTGCTACAGTCGGTTTAACTATCATAAAAGCCACTATCATAGCCATTCAAAACAAGAAAAATGTAGCTATTGCCAACAAGGAGACTTTGGTGGCCGCTGGAGAAATTGTTATGCAAGAAGCCAAGAAAAATAATGTCCAACTGATGCCGATTGACTCTGAGCACAGCGCTCTTTTCCAATGCTTAAATGGAGAAAATAAAAAAACTATAAAATCTCTAGTAATCACTTGCTCTGGTGGAGCTTTACGAGACTACACCAAAGAAGACTTGAAGAATGTTTCAATTAAAGATGCTCTCGGTCACAAAACTTGGGCAATGGGTCAAAAAATAACCATCGATTCTGCCACTCTTATGAATAAAGGCTTTGAAGTAATTGAAGCGATGTGGCTTTATGATGTCAAACCAGAAAATATTCAAGTAGTAATCCACCCTGAAAGTTTGATTCATTCAATGATTGAATTTTCAGATAATTCTATTATTGCTCAAATTTCAGAACCCGACATGAAATTACCTATTCAATACGCCCTGAGCTATCCAGATAGGTGGGACGAAGCCGTCAAAAGACATTCTTTTAATCGTTCTTATTCCTTTAAAAAACCAGACTTAGAAAGATTCCCTTGTTTAGGTTATGCCTGGAAAGCAATGAAAATTGGTGGAACCATGCCCGCCGCAATGAACGCCGCTAATGACACAATGGTTAATAAATTTCTTAATGGTCAATGTCAATATTTAGATATTTCTAAAATAATCAAGAAAGTTATGAATTCCCACAAATCAATTAAAAATCCTTCCTTAGATGATATTGAAAAAGCTATTCAAGAAGCTACAAAACTAACAAACAAATTCGCTAAAAATTAAATTTTTTTATGAAAAACTATAAATCATCAGTTGTTAAAGTCGGTCCATATTTATTAGGTGGGGATAATCCAATTCGGGTTCAGTCAATGTGCGACACTGACACCCGAGATGTCAAATCCACAGTCAAGCAAATTTTGGAGCTTGAAGAAAAAAAATGCGAAATAATCAGAGTGGCAATCCCTGACATGAAAGCCGCCAAGGCTATTGGCGCCATTAAAAAACAAATCCACATTCCCTTGGTGGCTGATATTCATTTCGATTACAAATTGGCTCTTGAAGTTATCAAACAAGGAATTGACAAGGTTCGAATCAACCCAGGTAACATCGGCTCCGAAGAAAAAGTCAAAGCCGTAGTTGAGGCTTGTAAGAAAAAATCTATTCCAATCAGAATTGGAATTAATGGCGGTTCTCTGGAAAAAGACTTGCTCGAAAAATATGGGCAAACTCCAAAAGCCGCCGTTGAGTCAGCCTTACGACATGTCCGAATATTAAAAAAATTGGATTTTCATGATATTTTAATTTCAATCAAATTCAGTGAAGTCCCGCCTATGGTTGAAGCCTATCGCTTACTGGCTAAAAAAGTTCCCTACCCCCTTCATCTTGGAGTCACTCACGCTGGGACTCCTTTTGTTGGATCAATCAAAAATGCCATCGGAATTGGAACCTTGGTGGAAGAAGGAATTGGAGCGACTTTAAGAGTTTCTTTAACTGGTCCATTGACTGAGGAACTGAAAGTTGGTTGGACAATTTTGGAATCTTTAGAAAAAAGAAAAAAAATGATTGAGATGATTTCTTGTCCGACTTGTGGAAGATGTGAAATTGATTTAATTTCTTTAGCTCAAAAAACAGAAAAATTTTTAGAAAAAATCAATAAATCTATTAAAAAACCTATTAAAGTAGCAGTTATGGGATGCATCGTCAATGGACCCGGAGAGGCCAAAGAAGCTGACATTGGAATTGCTGGCGGGCACGGAAAAGCCATTGTTTTTGCCAAGGGCAAAATCCTCAAAACCGTCCCCGAGAAAGAAATTTTTGAAACTTTGGAAGAAGAAATAAATAAGATTATTTCTTAAAATAACAAAAAACTACCCTCGGGGTAGTTTTTTAATTTCTCTATTTATCTTCCTCCGCTTTCAAATCTTTTCTGAGTTCTATAGTAAATTGACTTCCTTTGCCTGGGCCTTCGGAATTAGCATAAATCTTTCCTTTGTGTGCGTAAATTATTTTTTGAGAAACATAAAGACCTAAACCAGTTCCTTCAGTATGCAAACTACTACTTTCAATGCCTCTTCTAAATTTTTCAAATATATATTTAGCTTCATCTTTCTCCATTCCCTTACCCGTGTCCTTAATTATAATGAAAACTTTTCTCTTACTATTTTTCAGGAAAACCTCCACTTTGCCTTTTAAAGTATATTTTATAGCATTATCTATCAAATTAGAGATGACTTCATGTATTTTATTTTTATCGAAAACAAATTCATTAATTGATTCTTCAGGCTTATTGTACTTAAGTTTTATATTTTTTCCTTTAGCCTCTATTTTAAAACTATCTAAAATATCTTTAACCAATGAAACAATATTATTCTTCTTAAAAATAAAAGTAAAATTACCAGACTCAATTCTTGATAAACTTAATAAATCATTTACCAATTTTATCAATCTTTCATTGGAAATAAATATTTTTTTTAAAACTTCATCAGTTTCTTTTTCAATTTTTCCATAATCTCCTTCTCTAATCATTGAAACAGAACCTTTAATTGAAGTCAGTGGAGTTCGCAATTGATGAGAAGCAATTGAAATAAATTCATTCTTAGCTGAATCCAATTGTTTAAGACGATCATAAGCATCTTTGAGTTTTTTATTGGTTTTAGATAAATCTTTGTTAGCTTCTTTAACATCTTCAGTAGCTTTCTTAACTTCTCTTTTTAGGTGAAGATTGAATTCTTTAGCCTCTGAATACAATTGAGCATTTTCAATAGCCACCGCTGATTGACCAGCAATAATTTCTAATACCTGCAAATCTTCATCATTGTAAGCCTCTTCTGTTTCTTTTTGACCCAATGCCAACAATCCAATCAGATTCCCTTTAACTTTCAAGGGAATTAATAATTCCACTTCTAATTTTTTCAACAAGTCAACCAGATCTTTAGTCTTTTCATTGTAATGAAGATTTTTTAACTCTTCAGTTATTACAATTTCATTATTGGCTATGAATTTAGCTTTCACTAAATAATTTCCATCAAACTCACTACCTTTTTCCACTTTAAAACCTTGATTATATTGCAATAAATACTTTTTAGTTTCTTTATCATAATTCAAAACCCCGAAAGCTCTAGTGTGAAGATTTTTAGATAAAACCGAAAAAAGATACTTATAGACCTCCTCAATATTCAAAAAAGTTTTCAAATCGTTTCCCGTTTTCAAAATCAATTTTCCACTATCATACAAAGAAGTAAAAAAGTACTCATTAGCCCACCGGAAAAAAACTTTCTTGATTGGCGGAAAAGTAGACACTGCAAAAAATATCACCATTAAATCAATCCAGAAAGAAAACTCAGGAAAAAACTTCCCAGCCAAAATTTTAGCCCCCGAAGCCAACCCAAAAATCACCATCAACGAAAGCAAATAAACCGAGGAACTACGTAGGATGAATTTGATATTCATTAGACGATATTTTATTATTGCATATCCAACAAAAAGAACATAAAACGAAACAAAAATATTACCAATTGGATAAATTGGAATATCATACCAAAGAGGAAAATTAGTCACCCCACCCAAAAATCCCAATCCCGTTCCAAATAAAATAAATCTTATTTGTTCTTTATTTATACCAGAGGAATTTTTATATCCCCTCAAAAATAAAAAAATTGAAACTATTAAATAGAAACAAAAAACAGATAAAAGTAACCAATAAAGACTACCAGCATTTGGCCAAAAATTAAAAGATAATTTATTTTCAACACTTTCAACAAATAAATTTGTTGGAGTTAAAACTAAAATAAAAAAACCGAAAATTAATCCTAAATAAAAAATTATTTTTGATATTAATTTTTTGTAAATTTTTAAAAAAACAACTGAAAAATAAAAGAAAAAAATAGGAACAAAAATAGAACCCAGTGTTAAAGATTTCAACCAAAAAATTGCCTGTTCTTCCGAAACAGAAATTTGCCAAAGAAAATAACCTATACTCCAAAAGGCTATAGAAAAACAAAACAAGCTAAAACTGAAACTAGAATTATTACTCCTCTTGCTTAAAATAATCAAACCCAAAGACAAACTTGAAACAGCATTTATTAAAGCTGAAACAGCATAAAAATCCATTTTTATTTTTTATAAATTTAAATCTAACTTTTTCTAATATAAATAATAACATATTTTTCTTTTTGAAAAAAGAAAAACGGTCCTAACAATGTCAAGACCGTTTAAAAAAGTTAAATTATTTAAAAATTCAGCTTCGGCAAACTGCTACCGAGTGAATTTTCAATGGCTCATAAAAAACCCTGTTTTTGTAAAAACCTCCTTTTTCAAGAAGACTTTGAACTTGCTCTTTATTCCGATAAATCATAGGCCAAAGAAGAACCCAGTTCAAGAAAATTTTCTCAGGATTTTCGTTTATGTTGCAAGTAAGAAAAAACCCGCACCCGCCTTCAGGAAGCTGTGCCTTGATTCTCTGAAAAAGTTTGATCGCCTGATCATCATTTCGATAATCGAGAAATCCCACCATTTCGATAATATTGGGCTTAAGCACAATAGCTTCTTGTTCAATCAAGTTGGTTTTTCCTTGAACGAACTTAAAACAACGAGCCACTCCAGCTTCTTCTGCCTGTTTTCTGGCATAATCAAGAGCGGTAGAATCCATGTCAATCAAAACTGCTTTAACTGGAATCCAAGACGCTCTTTTCATGGCCTCGATAACAGCTTGAGCTGATCCAGAAGCTATTGACAATATTCTGACTTCACCGTCTCTTTCGAAAGATTCAATAAAAGCCTTCTCCAATTCAGCAATAACCATCAGAAGTCGATTTCTGACAGCTTGCCGATTCTCAATATTCATCCAGAAATCAGTCAAACCCCCTTCCAAATCATCACCAAGCTGAGGAACAACCTTTTCATGATAATTGTAAAAGAGATCAAGAGAACCCCAAGAGGCTGAATGAACCTTAACTTGATGAAGCCATTTGCTAAACTTGTCAAAAAACAAGCTTGAAATATGTTTTTCGCTTCTACCCATCCCCCAGAAAATGTTCTTCCAGGGAGTTTGAAGATGAGTAATTTTTACTGGAATTGAAATCAAACAATTG
>JAGYNP010000072.1 GCA_018399935.1 Candidatus Moraniibacteriota bacterium | reverse complement strand
TATGAAAAATAATATAAAAAAAGGATGGAAGATGAAATATTTTCCAATATCTTTTTTCTCAGTTATCCTTGGAATAACAGGGTTCACAATAGCTTTTCAAAAAGCAGAACAGTTTTTGCAAGTACCATTTTTTTTAAGTACATATATACTAATATTTACATTATTAATTTTTATCATCATATCTTTTTTTTATTTAGTAAAAATTATTAAATTTAAAAATGAAGTTAGAAATGAATTTAATCATCCTATTAAATTAAGTTTTTTCCCAACTTTCTCGATCAGTTTACTTTTGTTGAGTATTGCTTTTTTGTCTGTGAATATAGTTTTCTCAAAATATTTATGGATTTTAGGGACAATAATTCATTTTATTTTCACTATTAAAATTATTTCAATTTGGATTCAACATACAAAGTTTGAAATTAAATATATGAACCCAGCTTGGTTCATTCCTGCAGTAGGTAATATTTTGGTACCAATAGCAGGAGTTAGTCATTTTACTAATGAGATATCTTGGTTTTTCTTTGCTGTGGGTTTATTTCTCTGGATGGCTTTATTTGCTATATTTTTTAATCGTATAATTTTTCATAATCCGTTACCTGATAAATTGTTACCAACACTTTTTATTTTAATTGCACCGCCAGCTGTTGGATTTATTTCGCTTGTTAAATTAATAGGGGAAGTGAATGAACTTTCAAAAATATTATATTATTTTGGGTTATTTTTGACTTTTCTTTTATTTGCACAAATAAATTTGTTTAGAAAAATAAATTTTTATCTTTCCTGGTGGGCTTATTCTTTTCCAATAGCAGCTATAACTATTGCTAGTATTTTAATGTTTCATGAAACTAATATTGAAATTTATAAATATTTAGCATGGTCTTTATTTATTGTTTTGAATGTGGTTGTTGCTTTATTGTTAGTAAAAACAATTATAGCTATCTCAAAAAAAGAGATATGTATTGAAGAAGAATAATTAATTTTTAAAATAATTAAGAAATTTTATAGTTATTTAAAATAGATTTATTTAAGAAAAAATTTAACAGAAAATTATATTTAATTAAAACATATGGATTACAATAAACAATCAATAAAACTACATAAAAGATATCAGGGTAAATTTGAAATTAAATCTCGTGTTTCTTTGAAAACTAAGGATGATTTGTCTCTTGCTTATACTCCAGGAGTGGCAGCTCCTTGCATGGAAATTGCTAAAAACAAGGAAAAATCCTGGGAACTTACAAATAGAAAAAATATGGTAGCAGTTGTTTCTGATGGTACAGCAATACTTGGATTAGGAGATATTGGACCAGAGGCAGGAATGCCAGTTATGGAAGGAAAAGCTGTCATTTTTAAAGAATTTGCTGGAATTGATGCTATTCCACTTTGTATTAATACAACTAAAGTAGAGGAAATAATTAAATTTTGTAAACAAATTGAACCAACTTTTGCTGGTATTAATCTTGAAGATATTTCGGCTCCTCGATGTTTTGAAATAACTAAAAGATTGGAAAAAGAGTTGTCTATTCCAGTTTTTCATGATGATCAAGATGGAACAGCTATTGTTGTTTTAGCGGCTTTAATTAATTCTTTACGAGTTACTGGGAAAGTAATTAAGGATTTAAAAGTGGTTGTTAATGGAGCTGGTGCAGCTGGAATTGCAATTACTAGATTGCTTATAAGTCAAGGAGTGAAAGATATTATCTTACTTGATAGTAAAGGGACTATATATAAAGGAAGGGCAAAATTAAATGATGTAAAAAAAGAAATAGCATTAAAAACAAATAAAAGTAAAATAAAAGGGAATCTTAAAGGAGCTATAAAGAAATCGGATGTATTTATTGGTGTGTCAAAAGCTAATCTAGTTAATTGTCAGATGATTAAGACAATGGCACCAAAACCAATTCTTTTTCCTATGGCTAACCCTGTTCCAGAAATAATGCCAAATTTAGCAAAAAAAGCTGGTGCTTCAATTATTGGTACTGGTAGATCTGATTTTCCTAATCAAATAAATAATGCTTTAGTTTTCCCAGGAATTTTTAGGGGGTTAATTGATTCTGAAAAAAAGAAAGTTACAGTTAAAATGAAAGTTAGCGCAGCTATTGCCATTGCTTATTCAATTAAAAAACCAACTAAAAATAATTTATTACCAAAAGTTACAGATAAAAAAGTGGTAAAGGCTATTGCTAACGCTATTAAATAATTATATTAAAAAGTATTAATATAAAAAAATACAAAATATTTCTTACGAGGGAATTTTATTTTAATTTAAATCTTTTAATTTCAATCCAGAATCGGCTTCTAAATTTTTCCAATTAATTTGGAAGGTTGGGTTATTTTTAGAATATAGATAATGGGCAATGCCAGCAATTCCAATCATAACAGCATTATCTCCACAGAGTGATTTACGGGGTGAATTAAAAATGATTTCAGGGTGTTTTGTTTTTAATTCTTTTTCTAAAATTTCTAAAATTTTATTATTAGCTGAAACTCCTCCTGATAGCAAAACGGTCTTCGGTTGATGAATTTTAATGGTTTTCAAGGTCTTGTTTTTCAAAACATCTATTACTGCATCTTGAAAAGCTTTGGCAATAAATTTTTTCCAAAGAATTAGTTCTGACTCGGTTATTTTTTTCTCTAATAATTTCTGGTAAAAATATAAGACTGAAGTTTTTAAACCAGAAAAAGAAAAATTTAAATTATCAGAGTTAATCATTGGTCGAGGAAATTTTATTTTTAAAAATTTTGAATTAATTTGGGATTTTTTAATTAAATTCTCGGCCTCATTAGCTAGTTTTGAGATTATTGGTCCACCTGGATATTCAAAACCTAGCATCTTAGCAACTTTATCAAAAGCTTCTCCTACTGCATCATCTTGAGTCTCACCGATGATTTTATATTTTAAATGATTTTTCATTAGAATTAGTTGAGTATGTCCTCCTGAAATAACTAAGTTTAATATAGGAAAGTTATATTGGTTTAAATTCCCTTTGTTATTTTTATTTATAAAATTTGAATAAATATGACCTTCAATGTGATTTATTTTAATTAAAGGTTTTTGATGAAAGTAGGCTATTGTTTTGGTTACATTTGCTCCAATTAATAAAGCTGGGATTAAACCTGGACCAGCAGTAACGCCAAAAATATCAATATCTTTAGGCTTTAAATTAGCTTCTTTAAAAGTAGTTTTAATTACAGGAAGAATATTCTTAGAGTGTTCTCTGGCGGCTAAATTAGGAACAATTCCACCCCATTTGGCGTGAAGTTTTATTTGGGATGAAATTTGATTGGCGAGAACCTCAAAAGAACTATCTGATTTGAATTTCAAGATAGCTGAGGCAGTTTCGTCGCAAGAAGTTTCAATGGAAAAAATTAACATTATTTAAAATAAAATTTTAAAAATATTTAATATTTAGTATTTATCTAATATCTAAATAATTAATATTCAATTGAGTATTAATTTATTGGTGTTGAATAAATATTGAATGTCGATTATTTTTTTTGAAATAAAAAGATTCCAAAAAAAATCATTATTAAACATAAAATTTGTCCAGTAGTAAGTACTTCTAGAATAATGTGTTCGGTTGGAGAGATTCTAAAAAATTCTATTCCAAATCTAACTATTCCATATAAAATTAGAAATAAACTAAAGAAATTATTTTGAACCCAGGGTTTATTTCTAATTAACCACAAAACCATAAATATTATAACACCTTCTCCTAGTGCCTCATATAGTTGACTGGGATGGTGTAAAGAATTACTTTGAAAGTTAGGACGCATTCCCCAGGGTTTTTCAGTTGGTTTTCCCCAAAGTTCTCCGTTAAAAAAGTTTCCTAATCTTCCCCAAAATAATCCTAAAGGAATAGCTGGAAGAATTAAGTTACTTAAAGATTGAAGAGAAATTTTATTAAATCGGCAATAAAGCCAACTGACTAAAAATGCTCCAATTAAACCTCCATGGAAAGAAAAACCAAAAAAACCTTTTGAACCAGGAATAAAAATCTCCCAAGGATTATTGAAAATTGTTGTCCAATTATAGAAAATAAAATAACCCAAGCGAGCCCCAACTATTAGTCCAAAAATGCCTATTAAAAAAACATCTAAAATAATTTCTTTGATTTTCTTTTCAGGAAGTTTTTTGGAATCAAATTCTTTTTTATAAATTCGCCACCAAGTTAAAATTAAAACTGTCAGAAAAGCTAAAATATATCCAATAGAATACCAGCGAACAGACAAAAAATTGATTTGGAAAATTTCAGGATTAATGTGAGAGGGAATATTTTGATAAAATTTTAAAAATGATTGCATATTTGTAATTGATAGTTTGTAATTGATAGTTTGCAAAAAATTTCAAAAGAATTTCTTTGTTATTTGTTATTCATTAGTTAGTAGAAATAAAAGCGAACTAATTACAAATAGCAAATTATAAATTATGTCTCAAGTAATTCAAAATTTCTTAAACTCGTGTTATTATAATTATATCTTAAAACTTATCAAAAAGATATTTTTGATTTGAATTTAAAATTTTAACATAAAAATAAAAATAAAACAATGATTGAATTTTTAACTCAAATTGGAGTTCCTAGTCAATATGCTGGAGATGTTTGGCTTTTAATTATTTTTTTAATAATTGGGATTACTTTAACTTTTTTGATTAACAAGAAGAATTTGGGATCGCTGGTTTTAGCTGTTTATATTTCTTTTGTGATTGTTAGTTATTCTTATTTCATCCCAGAGTCTAGTGGAATAAAAGCTATTTTGTTGGGAGTGATTATCTTTTTGGTTTTTAATGGAGTCAAAAAAGCTTTCCCTTTTACTATTAAGAGCAAGGGGGTGATTGGTTGGGGAAGAGTTATTTTGTTAGCTTTGGTGATTGTTGGAATGATTGGGAGTATTGTTTTAAGTTGGTTTTCTGTTGATGAATTAGAAAATTTTTTTACTCCCCTTTCAAAAAACATTTTAATTTCTAAAGAAGCTCGATTTTTCTGGGCAGTTGTGCCTTTTGGAGTTTTGATGGGATTGAACAATAGAAGAAGATAATATTAAATAGCAGGGATTAAGTTTGAGATCTGTTTGTTTTTTTGTTAAGGTGGAAGTCTATTAAAAGCCTTTTTTATTTTTTTTAATAAACTCACCAAGAAACCTCTTTTTTTGTGGGGTTTTTATTTTAATTCTCTTTTTAAAGGGAAAAACCTAAATTTGGATTCTTAGATGATAATTTAGAAAAAACAAATAAAAAATCCAGGTTTAATCTGGATTTTTTTTGAATTTTATTTGGAATTGTTTGGGTTTAGATTCCAAGACCCATTTTTTTCTTGACCTCGACGAGCTTATTTTCGGCTATTTCTCGGGCTTGATTGGCTCCTAATGTTAAGATTTTTTTAACATCTTCGTCATTAAGTTTGGAATAATTTTCTTGAATTGGTTTGAGATAATTCACTAAAGATTCAGCTAAATCTTCCTTAAATTCTTTATAGCCCTGGTTTTGATATTTTTCAATAATTTCTCGAGGTTTTTTATCAGCAATCAAGCTGAAAATATTAATTAAATTTTTTAAAGCCGGTTTTTTATCTGAATATTCAATTTCTGGAGTACTGTCAGTGATAGCTTTCATAATTTTTTTCTTGATGGTTTCTGAGTCATCTAAAATTCCAATCCAATTATATTCGGAGGAAGCTGATTTTGACATTTTTTTAGTAGGATTATCCAAGCCCATTATTCTTTTGCTTTTATTTCGAGTGAAACCTGTGGGTAAAACAAAAGTGTCTCCAAATTTCTGATTAAACTTTCTAGCTAATTTTCTAGTCAATTCAATGTGTTGCAATTGATCTTCGCCTACTGGAACTACGTCAGTGTCATAGAGAAGAATATCAGCTGCCATTAAAATTGGGTAATTTAATAGACCGGCTTTGATATTTTCTTTTTCGATTTCTTTATGGGTTTTATGTTTGAATTGAGTCATTTTGTTTAAATCTCCAGTATTGGTGACAGTATTTAATAACCACATTAATTCAGTATGTTCTTGAACTTGAGACTGAACAAAAAGAATTGATTTTTTTGGATTTATTCCAGAAGCTAGGTAGAGTTTAGCTACTTCTAAAGTTTTTTGAGATAATTTTTGAGGGTCTTGAGGAACTGTTATGGCATGAAGATCAACAATACAAAAAATAGAATCATAATCATTTTGTAAATTGACCCAGTTCTTAATTGCTCCTAAATAATTACCTAAATGAATATTGCCAGAAGGTTGAATGCCAGAGAAAATTCGCTTTTTACTCATAATTTAAAGTTATTTGTTTATATAAACATATTAGTTTAAAAGGAGTTTTTTGGCAAATATATTTTACAAATCACAAATAATTCACAAATTACAATATCTTAAATTCAAAACTCTTTTGAGATCAGGTTTTGAAAATTAGAATTTTGAACATTGGTGCTTATTTGTGATTTGTAATTTTGAATTTGTGATTTGTTTGAAAAATAAAACCGCTCACAATGAGCGGTTTTATTTTTTAAACCTCTATAATTATTGGTAATATCATTGGTCTTCTTTGAGTTTTTTGGAATAAGAATTTTCCAATATCTTCTTGGATATTCTTTTTAACATAATTCCAATCAGGAGTAGCGCCACCGTCCAATATTTTATTAATCTCTTTTTTAACTCGAGTTTTAGTTTGGTTTACTAAATCAAAGTTTTCTTTGACATAGATAAAACCTCTAGAAGAAACTTGTGGTTCTCCTACTACTTTTTTTCTAACTCTATCAACGACTGAAACGATTGTAAACATTCCGTCTTCAGACAAGTGTTGTCGGTCTCTTAAAACCACATTTCCAATATCGCCAAGTCCAATTCCATCTACCATTATATTAGAAGTTGAAACTTTTTCTTCAGTAATTCGGCCTTCCTGTTCTTTATTGAATTCAAAAACGCAACCATTTTTACCAATTAAAGTGTTTTTTTTCTTCATTCCTAGTTCTTCACCGAGTTCTCCGTGAAGTTTTAGCATAAAGAAAGTTCCGTGGATGGGGATTAGATATTTTGGACGAACTAAATTAATCATCATTTTCAAATCTTCTTGTCGAGCGTGTCCTCCAGAATGAATATCCATCATTTTATAATGAATAACGTGAGCTCCTTTTTTGTAAAGAGTATCTTTCATTCCCTGAACTGATCTTTCATTCCCAGGGATAACTGAAGAAGAAAAAACTACTGTGTCGCCATGATTAATTTTGATATATTTGTGTTCATTGTTGACAATTCTCATCAAAACTGCATTGCCTTCACCTTGAGCTCCAGTGCAAAGAATTGCCACTTTGCTATCAGGATAGCGGTCAACTTCTTTGATATCAATAAAGGTTGATTTGTGAGCATTAATATAACCCAGTTTTCTAGCTATTTCAAAATTGTTTCGCATCGAATAGCCATCTATTGCCAATTTTCTGCCAGATTTTTCAGTCACTTCGGCAATTTCTTGAATACGAGAAATTAAAGAGGAGAAGGTAGCAGTAATAACTCGTCCTTTGGCTTCTTCAAAAATTTTCTCAATAGTTTTTTTAATTTTAGCTTCAGAGATACTGTACCCAGGTTTTTCAGCATCAGTACTGTCTGACATTAAAGCTAAAATTCCCTCAGAACCTAAACGAGCGATTTTGGCAATATCAGCTGGTACATCACCGACTGGTGAATGATCGAATTTAAAGTCACCAGTGTGCATAATATTTCCGACTGGAGTTCTTAAAACTAAACCAATTGCATCTGGGATAGAATGATTGACATGGAAAAACTCAATGTTAAAAGTTCCCAATTTGAAACGATCAATCTTTCTGACTTGTTTAATATTAAGTGGAGACAATTCTTTATATTCCTCATGTCGCTTCAAAATCATTGCCCGAGTTAATTCAGTAGTATAAATTGGTGGGTTACCAATTTCTGGCAAAATTTGAGGAATAGCTCCAATATGGTCCATATGACCATGGGTAATAATTATTCCTCGAATGTTTTTCTTTTTGTTTTTGAGGTAGTCTACATCAGGAATAATGTAATCAACTCCCAGCATTTTTTCATCAGGAAACATCATTCCACAATCAACAATAACAATATCGTCATTGTATTCAAAAATTGTCATATTACGACCAATTTCCTCTAATCCTCCCAAAGGGATGATTCGTAAGCGATCTTTTTTTGAAAAGATTTTTTTGTTAACAGATTTTTTCTTGGAATTAAGTTTTCTTGAAAAAAACTTGTTTTTGTTGTTTTTTTTCATCTTAAATTTTTAAAGTCAAAATTTAGCATCAGGAAATTATTTCCTGATTTCTAAATCTAAAAACTTTAATTAATATTTATATTAAGAGATTATTTCCAAATACAATAAAAAGAGTGATTGGAATAATCTCATTTAAGACTATGGGAATAGTCTTAAAAGTTGATTTACTTTATTTTTATCTTAAATTCTTCCACCATATCAACTGGAGTTGGATCCTGATTATTTTCAAGCGATAGGTAATAGGAAATCCAATCCCCTAAAACTGAAGTGTTGAGAATTTTTTCTAAAAAGTTTTCTCCTTGGATGTTTATCATTTCAACTTCAATATCTCGATCACGGTAAAGTTGGGCAGTTAAGTCCATTCTATCTTTGTTTCGAGGATGATCATTGACATCTTTTAGCATTAAAACAAAATATTGATGAGGAGGTTTTGAAAAACCAACCATCTCATTATGATTTAAAGCAGGAAAAACATTCCAAAAAGCTGGTAACTTTGAATTCTCATTAATTTTAATTTTCCAAGTTTTGGCAAGAAAGCCATAGGACTCAGAGGCATAAATTACTGGAATTTTATTTTTAGCTTTTTGAGCTATATTTTCGCCCTCTAATTCATAAGATTGAGGATCTATTTTTGGTAGGTTTTGGATTCTATCAGAGATACCCAGATTTGTCAAGATTTGATTCATTGCCATGAAAGCATAAGTTACTCCATAGCGAGGTTGAAAGTTTTCAAAATCTATTTTGTATTTGACATGTGGAATGGAATTTTTTTTAGCCATTTCTTCAACTTTTCCACTTTCGGAAAAAGTCACAATGTTCAAGTTTTTTTTCAAAGCTTCTTTGAAACAAGAAACTGTTTCCTCAGTGTTGCCGGAATAAGATGAAATAAAAATTAAAGCATTTTTATCAATATTTTTAGGTAAAGTATAATCTAAAATCACATAAGTTGGTATTTTAAAATTGTTTCTTTTTAAGTAAGCAATTAAATAATCTCCTGGAAGAGCTGAGCCACCCATTCCACAAATAACTAAACTAGAAGGTTTCTGCTTTAATTTTAGTTTAATATCTTTTGCAAGTTCAGCACCAATTTCCAAGTTGTTGGGGTATTCTAAAATAACCTTTCTTAAATTTGATTTGTCTAAATTTTTATTCATTGGTTTTTGTTATGGTTGTTATATTAAAATTTTAAAGTTTTTTTATTTTAAAATTACAAAATTAAAAGTTAATTTAAAACTTAAAGTTCAAAATTATCCTTTAAATAATCAATATTAAACATTATTTCTTTACTCTTTTTGTATTTACATACCAATCATTAATATTATTAAATTTAAAAATTGGATTAACGATTGATTCGGTCTCAAAACCTTTTATTTTGGAATTAATAATATAAACATAGTTAACATTATACAAATAATGAGCAGGAATTTCTTCGGCTAAGATTTTTTCAATTTCATGATATTTAGATTCTTTTTCTTCAGGGTTGTTATTTTCTCGAACTTCATCTAAAAGTTTATCTAATTTATCATCTCCAAAAACAGCAATATTATTACCCGGATCATGTTTTTCAGTAGAGTGCCAAAAATGATATGGGTCAGGATCATTTCCAAAATATTCTTGTCCAAATAAAAGAGCTTGATATTCACGAGGTTTTATGAAATTTTGTTGGATGTTGGATAATTCCAAATTAGAGACGTTAACTTTAATCCCAATTGATTCCCAATGTTTTTTTATTAATTCTGAAGTTCTTATCAAAGCTGGAAACTGAGTAGATATTAAAGAAATTTGAAGTTCTTTGTCATCTTTTTTCCAACTTCCATCCTCTTGTTTTTTCCAACCAGCTTCTTCGATTAATTCTTTGGCTTTCTCAGGGTTGTATTGATATGTTTCATTTTCTCCAGAAGGTTTAATTTTTCCCAAGTTGGGCAAAATTAATGAATTAATTGGGATAGCAGCTTCATTGTAAAAGACTTTTTCAATGATTTCATTTTTATTTATTGCATAAGAAAGAGCTTTTCGGATGTCTTTTTCTGCTAAAGGGATTGATTTGGTTTGATTGAAGAAAATTGAGAAATAGCGAGTGCTTTGTAAAGATTTAATAGCAGTATCTTGGCTATTTTTAAATTGAGGGATTTTGTCATAAGAGAATAAGCCGAAACCATTGATTTCTTTTCTGTTATAAGCTTCAATCAACTCTTCTTCAGATCCATAAAAATTAAAGTTAATTTTTTGCAAATAAGGAACTTTAGAATAGTATTCATCATTGGTTAATAATTGGTAAGAGATTATATTTTTTTGTTTATCTAATTTATAATCAGAAAACTCAAATGGTCCAGAGCCGACTGGTTTAAGATTAAATTCGTTGATTAAAAAATTATCAGAAGGGATATTTTCAAAAATATGTTGAGGTAAAATGCCAAAAGTTAACTTATTAAGAAATGGACTGTAAGGTTCTTTTAAAATAAATTTAATTGTTTGATCATCTATCATTTCTGTTTCAATTTCTTGCCAATCTCCTCTTAAGGTGCTTTTAAATTTTGAATCCTGAATTAATTTAACAGTAAAAAAAACGTCCTTGGCAGTAAGAGGGTTTCCATCGTGCCATTTGGCATCAGAGCGAATTTTGATAGTATAAGTTTTTTTATCATCAGAGATTTCATAATCTTTAGCTAAGTCATTAACTAATTCTGAATTTTTATTGTATTTTAATAATGAAGAGAAAATTAAATTACTTATTAATCCATCAACTTCATTAGTTCTTGAAAGAAGGGGGTTTATATAAGTTGGTTTTCCGACAATTCCTTCAGTGTATTCACCACCATTTGCAGGAACTTTTTTAGTAGCATTGAAGTAGTAGAAAATAGTCCAGCTAATTAATCCAATCGAAAAAATAATTACTGATAAATAAAGAGCCATTTTCTCTTTATTTGATAAAATCTTTATATAATTTAAAACCTTGTTGGAAGTTTTTTTCATTAGGTTAAATTAAAAAAGCTAAAGAATTTAAAATAAATAGTATTCCTAAAGTTGTTGTGGCAGTGGAAAGAAATTTTTCAATACCTCTTCGAGTGTGAAATCCTTCGCCACTTCCGCCAAAAGCGTTTGAAAGACCAGAACCACGATTTTGTAATAAAACTGATCCAACTAATAATATTGATATTATTAGTTGGGTTGAAACTAAAAAATTCATATTATTTTGTAAATTTTGATAAAATATAATTAACTAAGCTTATAATAATTACTCCAAGTAATCCAGCTCCAAAGCTATCAACTTCAAAAGATGGTATTAGATAAGACATTAAAAACAATAAAGCTATATTTATAATGATAGTAAAAAGTCCAAATGTCAACAAAACAAAAGGAAGAGATAGTAAGGTTAAAATAGGTTTAATAAAGGTATTAATTATTCCTAATAATAAACCAACCAAGACTAAATTAATAAAATTTATTTCCAAGCTAATTCCGCTAACTAATTGGACAGCTGTGTAAATAGCGATAGCGTTGATTATTATTCGGGATACAATATTAATTAACATAGATTTTTATTTTAAATACAAAAAAATAATTTTCAACAATTCAATTTACAACTTATTTAAATTAGAATTTTTTTAATTGATCATTTATTGAAAATTGAAAAATTTTAGATTATTTTTCAAAAAAACTTTTATAGTTACTCATATTAATAAACTCATCTGCTTCCTCGATCAAAGCACTTGAACAACTTTCTTCGAAAGCCATTAATTCAACTTGGACTCCTTCGTTGAACTGCAAATATTTTACTAGAGGAATATAATCTCCATCACCACTAACTAAAACAATTACATCTAGGTTTTTAGCTAGTTTAATAGCGTCAATTGCTATTCCAACATCCCAATCGCCTTTTTTAGAACCACCTTTAAAAATTTGCAATTCTTTGGCCTTGACTTCATAATTGGCTTTTTGTAAAGAATCCAAGAATTTTTCTTCGGATCCTTCTTTGGTGGTTATGCAATAAGCAATAGCTCTTACTACCTTTCTTTTAGCAGCAGCTACTCTTAAAATTTCTTTAAAGTTTGTTTTTTTATTATGAATACCTCTAGCGCTATAATACATATTTTGAACATCAACTAGAACGCCCACTCTTTGATCGGGAAATTTTGACATAAATTTTGTAAATTAATTTGGAATTATAAGAAATAAATTTATTTTATCTTTTAATTCCAAGATCTTTTACGATTTTATTATAAGAGACCTCATCTTTATTTTTAAGATGTTTTTGAAGTTTTTTCCTTTGTTGAACCATTCCTAATAATCCTTTTCTAGAATGTTTGTCCTTAGGGTTCTTTTTTAAATGACTAGCTAACTTTTTAATCTTTTCCGTGAAAAGAGCAATTTGATATTCAGCTGATCCACTGTCTTTGGCATGTCTTTGAAATTTCTTAGTTACTCTTTTTTTAGCTTGTTTTGTTAAAGCCATGTTTTTCTCTCACCGTTCCACCGTAATTTCAAATTTCGAATGGAAAAGTTTTTATAATTATTAGTAAATTTCTCATTTTAATTCATACATTTGAAAAAATTCTAACAAAAAAAAGAAATTTTGACAAGGGAAAAAGTAGAAAGTCTATAAAGTTAAAAAGTTTATATCATTATATAGTTCTTTATCTTAGTTGATTATTTAATGGAATGAAGAAATTTCAGAATCTTTTTTTAGTAGGTTGAATAAGTTCACTCACATTTTAGACAAAATTTAAAAAAAGAAAATTATTAATTAATTTTCCAATCTTATTGAATTGATTAAGGAAAAATCTTATTTGTTTTGGTATATAAAAGATATTGATAATTTTTCAAGGAAGCGGTGGTTGAAAGTTTTTTAAACTAAAGAGACTTTAAAAATGTTCAAAAAAATGAAAAAGTTTTAATATATAAATTAAAAGGGAGATGCTTTTTAGCTCAAGGAATGAAAAAAGTTTTTTGTATTATCTCTTTTTAACTCAATTTAATGAAAAACCTGAAGACTATTTGAAAATGTCTGATTTAAAAAATTTTTGTTGAAAAATTTAACAAAAAAATGTTTATTTAGATCCAAACCGGCTTATTTTCAAGGCATTGATTCTTTAGAAAAAATCATCTACAACCAGGGCTTTAAAGTTAGCGATCAAGCGATCAAGTAATTTATAACAGAGATCAGTTTAAGTTAAAATTTTTTACCAAAGCACTCTTACTAGAATTAGAGTTTAAATACCTCAATTAGTAATTGAGGTGTTTGAGTAATTTTCTAGACTTTCATTTTTATTTAAAATAATGTAAAATTTTTGATATTGTGAAAATAAAGTTGAAATTAATAATAAAAAAAATAAATTATGCCGAAAGCAGAAACAAAAAAACTTTTAAATCAATTAAATGAAAAACAACAAACAGCGGTAACTCGAACTGAGGGACCGGTTTTGGTCTTGGCGGGAGCTGGTTCTGGGAAAACCCGAGCTTTGACTTTTCGAGTAGCTTATTTAATTCAAGAGAAAAAAATTAATCCCAGAAATATTTTAGCGGTTACTTTTACTAACAAAGCTGCCGGTGAAATGCGAGAAAGGATTAAAGAATTGCTTGAACTGCCAATCAATATCTCTCCCTTTTCTTCTAATATTCCTCATGTTGGAACTTTTCATTCGGTTTGTGCTAAAATTTTGCGACAAGAAATCAGTCAAATTGGTTATAATAAAAATTTTGTAATTTATGACGATCGGGATCAACTGGCTTTGATTAAAAAAGTAATGAAAGAAGCGGATGTTTCTGAAGAGCAAATTAAATCCAAGGCAGTTTTGGGAACTATTTCCAAAGCCAAAAGTAATTTAATCAACGCCGAGGATTTTTCCAAGAATGTTTCCAGTTATTATGAGGAATTAGTAGCCAATGTTTATTCCAATTATCAAATTCGCTTAAAAAAATCTAACGCGGTTGATTTTGATGACATTATTATGCTAACGGTTCAGATTTTTCAAAATAATTCCAAGATTCTGGAAAAATATCAAGAAATTTTCAAATATATAATGGTGGATGAATATCAAGACACCAATCACACTCAATATATATTACTCAAGATGTTAGCCGAAAAACATAAAAACATTTGTGTTGTAGGGGATGATTGGCAGTCAATTTATGGATGGAGAGAAGCTAATATTAGAAATATTTTAGAGTTTGAAAAAGACTATCCTAAGGCTAAGGTGGTTTTGCTAGAACAAAATTATCGAAGTACTAAGAATATTCTGGATGCTGCTCATTGTGTGATTGAAAAAAATGTTAATCAAAAGAAAAAGAAACTTTGGACGGAAAATGAAGACGGAGAATTGTTGTCAATTTTGGAAGTTGAAAATGAAAAAAAAGAAGCTCAAAAAATAGTAGAAGAAATCAAAGAATTGCAAAAAACAGGAGAGGCTTTAAGTGAATTCGCAGTTTTATATAGAACCAATGCTCAATCTAGAGCTTTAGAAGAAGCTTTTCTTAAAAAAGCTATTCCTTATAAAATTATTGGAGGTTTTAAATTTTATCAAAGAAAGGAGATTAAAGATATTTTGTCTTATCTTTATTTTATTATAAATCCCAGTGATGAAGTTAATTTTGAAAGAGTTATTAATGAACCAGCTAGAGGAATTGGCAAAAAAACTGTTGAGAAACTTATTCAGAGTACCAAGGAAAAAGGAGTTAGTTTTTTGGCGATTTTAAAGAGTGAAGATTTGAGTTATTATAAAATAAATCAAGGAAAACTGAAAACTTTAAATGAATTTGGAGAAATGATTGAAAAGATTAGAAAAAAAAGAGTAAAAATGACTGTTTCTAAGTTAATTAGTAAAATTTATATTGATTCAGGTTATCAAAAAATGTTATTAAAAGAAGGTGAAGAAGGTGAAGTTCGCAATGAAAATATTCAAGAACTTTTGACGGTTGCTCAAAAATTTGATAATGAAAAAGAAAATGCGCTAGAGAAATTTTTAGAAGAAGTGGCCTTAGTATCACAATCAGATAAAGATTTAGAAGATCAAGAATCAGTTTTATTGATGACTTTGCATAGCGCTAAAGGTCTAGAATTTGATAGAGTTTTTTTGACGGGAATGGAAGAAGGATTATTTCCGCATTCTCGTTCAATTATTAATCCTAGTGAAATGGAAGAAGAAAGAAGGCTTTGCTATGTTGGGATAACTAGAGCCAGAAAAAAAGCCTACTTGTTTTTTACTAATTATCGAAATATTTATGGTAATACTCAGGCTTCTATTAAGTCTAGATTTTTGGATGAAATTAACCCTAATTTAATTGAAGCTCAGACAATGGAAGATGATACTGTTAGTGGTTTTTATGAAGAATCAAATTTGGAAAATGATTTGTTTCAAATTAAAAAAAAAGAAAAAGAACTTAATCTAAAAGATGGTGATAAAGTTCTTCATCCAGATTTCGGAAAAGGAATAGTAATTTCTAGGGAAGATGATATAGTGACAGTAGTTTTTGTCAAATTAGGATTAAGAAAATTATCAATTAAATTTGCTCCATTAACCAAAGAATAAATGGAAAACCAATTAATTAAAAGAACCTATTTTACTATTTTGTATTTTAATTGTCTTAAACATTCGCCGACCACTTTTGAGGTTTGGCGACATTTTCTTGATTTTTCTCAAAAATCAGGAACGGTTGATTTTGGGCAAATAATAAAAATTCTAGAGCAACTAAAAATTAAAGGACAAATTAAAAATAAGAAAGGTTTTTGGACAATTAAAGATAATAAAAAATTAGCCGAAGATCGAATTTTTAGAGCTAAGTTTTCTTTGGTTAAGCTAAAAAAAATTAGAATGAGAGTGAACTTGATAAAATACCTTCCTTATATAAGAGGAATTTTTATCTCAGGAACTTTGGCTTTACAAACGGCTTCCAAAGATAGTGATTGGGATATCCTAGTGATAATAAAAAAAGATAGAATTTGGTTAGGAAGATTAATTTTGACTGGTTTCTTATTTATAACTGGACAAAAAAGAACTCACTATAAAATAAAAGATCGTTTTTGTTTGAATCATTTTTTAACTGAAGATAATTTAATTCCTGAAAGTCGAAATGATTATTCGGCTTGTGATCACAGTTTTATTTTTCCGATTTTTGGAAAAAAACTATTTCAAGATTTTGCTAGATTGAATTGGAATTGGGTAAGGCAATTTATGCCTAATTTTCAAATAGCTGGTAGTAGTTGTCAGAATTTCTTTTTAGTCGAAGAAAAATGGTCAAAAAGGGTTCAAAAGTTATTTGAGAAATCTTTAGAGGTTTTTGGTGTGGCTAGTTTTTTTGATCGGTTTTGTAAAAAGTGGATGATTAAAAGAATCGAAAATAATCCTGAAACTTTTAAAAAAGGGGCAATAGTAATTTTCAATGACAAGGAATTAGCCTTTTGGCCTGACTTCAAAAGATTGAATAATATTATTAATTTGCCGATTAAATCCTCTTCGATTTTCTCAAAAATTTCGTACGAAAATAATCTAAAAATGAGATAATGCGATGAGTTTTTTGCGATTTGCAACCGAAATTTTTGAGAAAGGCGATGCAGAAGTTTTTTTATTATTCTAATAAGCGTTTTAATTGGTAGGTTAATAAATGGTAACTAATTCCAGGATATTTCAAAGATTTCTGTACTGCTTTTTGGGAGCAGTTTTTTTTGAATTAATTTTTCAATTTCCAGTTTGGCCAAGCTATTTGTTTTTATTATTGGGCTTATTTTTAATTCTTTTTGGTTATAAAAAAAAAGAAATTGTTTTAATATTTTTTTGTTTATTAGGAATGTTCAGTGGTTGGTTAATTACTGGTAATGAATTAAAAAAAATTTATCCCAGAGAAGAAAAAAATTTTTCTGGTTATGGCTATATTAATCGACAACCAGAGTTTAAAGACGATTATCAAAAATTGGTTTTTTGCCCAGTTAAATATCAAGAAGAGTCAGGAAAAAAAATATTTATTCCAGATTGTCAGGAAAAAATATTGGTATTTTCTGATTTACAAACCAATTATTATTTTGGAGAAATTATTGGAATTAACTGTCAGTTGGAAAATCCAGAAAACAAATACTCTAAATTTAATTATATCAATTTTTTAGCTAAAGATGGAATTTATCAAATTTGTCAAAATTCAAAATTAGAAAAATTGTTTAACAAAGAAGAGATTCAATTAGATAATTTTTATCAAAGTAGAACTTTTATTTATCAAAAAATTTTTCAATTAAAAGCCAGTCTTGAAAATAAAATTAAAAATTTGTTTTCTTTCCCTGAATCAGCTTATTTGGCTGGATTATTGTTAGGTGGAGAAGATCGATTACCTGAGAATGTTCAGGAAAATTTTAGGAGAACGGGAACTACTCATACTATTGCTGTTTCCGGGTTTAATATAACTGTTTTGGCAAGTTTCTTTATGATTTTAGGGGTTTTAATTGGTTTTTATCGTCAAAAAGCTTTTTGGTTAGCGGTTTGGGGTGTTGTTTTGTTTGTTTTAATGATTGGTTCACCTAATTCAGCTATTAGAGCGGGAATTATGGGCGTTTTAATTTTGTGGGCGACTAAAAAAGGTCGCTTGGTGAATTCAGTTCAGGTAATAATTTTAGCTGGAGCTTTAATGGTCGCTGTTTCTCCTTTAATCTTACTTTATGATGTTGGCTTTCAGTTGTCTTTTTTGGCTTCTTTGTCAATAATTTTGGTTTATGGACCACTTTCTGAAAAATTTAATATTAGGAATGATTTTTTAGGATTAAAATCAATTCTTTTAGTTACTATTTCGGCTCAATTGGGAGTTTTGGGGATATTGCTTTATACTTTTGAAAATTTTTCACCAATTTCTCTTGTAGCTAATTTGATAATTTTGCCGGTAATCCCATTGATAATGTTGTTGGGTTTTTCTTCTATCTTGATTTCATTTTTTAGTGATTTTCTAGCTTATTTAATTGTTCTTCCTGTTCAATTAGCTTTAAATTTAGAAATTGAAGTTATTGAGCAATTAGCTAAAATTTCATGGGCCAGTCTGGAAATTGGTAATATTGGAATTAGTATTTTAATTATTTATTATTTATTTTTTAGTTTTTTAGTATTTTTTTTGAATAAGAAAGGATAAAAAAATATAAAATTCAAAATTCTTTTTGAGATGGTCTTGAAAAATAACTTATTTTCAATTATAATAATTTTGTTTTGCAAGAAAATATTTCTAAATAACAAATTTAACTTTAGTTGGGATTATACGTTTGAATAAAATTTTTGTTTTAGCTTTGTTTTAAATAAAGTGGGTGAAGAAATTTATTAAACGTGTGTTTTCTTTAAAATAAAATGAGTAAAGATTATTACAAAAGTCTCGGGGTGGATAAAAATGCTTCTCAAGATGAAATAAAAAAGGCTTATCGAAAATTGGCACATAAATATCATCCAGACAAAAAAGGAGGTGATGAGGCTAAATTTAAAGAAGTTAATGAAGCCTATCAAACTTTATCAGATGATAAAAAGAGGGGGCAATATGATCAATTTGGCTCAGGTTATGAGCAAGCTGGAGCTGGTGGTTTTAGTGGTTTTAGCGGATCTCAAGGATCTAATGGTTTTAGTGGATTTGATTTTCAGGGTAGTGGTTTTGAGGACATTTTTTCAGATTTTTTTGGTGGAGGACAAACTTCTAGAAGACAAACTAGTGGTTCAGATGTTGTAGTGGATGTTAATCTTGATTTTGAAGAAATGGCCAAAGGAACTAAAAAAAAGATTAAAGTTTATAAAAAAGTTAAATGTCAAACTTGTGATGGAACAGGAGCTAAAAATAAGGAAACTCAACAATGCTCTCAATGTGGTGGAAGCGGTCAAATTAAAAGAACAAGACAAACTTTTTTAGGTACTTTTTCTCAAGTTGAAGTTTGCGATAAATGCAAAGGGAAAGGTCAAATTCCTAAGGAAAAATGTAGTAATTGTGGAGGTGATGGAATTGTTAGAGACTATCAGGAAATGGAAATTAACATTCCAGCTGGAATTGAAGATGGTCAAACCTTGAGAGTTAGTGGTGGTGGAGAAGCTTCGATTGAAGGTGGAGCGGCTGGTGATTTATATGTGAGAATTCATATCAAAGCGCATTCTAATTTTAAAAGACAAGGAAGTGATATTGTCTCAAAATTATTGATTTCTTTTTCTCAAGCTACTTTAGGGGATAAATTAGAAGTAGAAACAGTTTATGGTCCAGTGAAGTTAAAAATTCCAGCTGGTATTCAAGCTGGGGATTTTTTGAGAATTAAAGGTAAAGGAATAAAGACTTTAGGGGGTTTTGGTCAAGGAAGTCATTTGGTTGAAATTAAAATAAAAATTCCTCAAAAACTTTCTTGGAGTCAAAAAAAGTTGGTCGAAAAACTAAGAGAGGAAGGGATTTAAGAAAGCTGAAATTTAAAAGTTTAAAAAACAAGAAATAAGATAAAAACGAATCTATTTATTTGTATTGTTAAAATTATGGTAAAGTAAATTTTTAGGTAGATTAAAAATTAAAATATTTAAAATTTACAAAGATTGGAGGCTTTTGAATTTTAGATTTGAAATTTACTTATTTCTTGTATTATTTTGATAATTTTATTTTTTCTACGTCAATGAATATTAAGTAATAGATAAAGCTTAAAGCTCTTTTTTGTTTGTTGTTTTTATTAGTTTTATTTGTTAGAATAAAACAGGTAAATATAAAAATTAAATTTTAAATATGAAGAAAGTGCTTGTTGTCGAAGATGATTCAATGTTGTCTGAAATTTACAAAAAGAAATTTGAAAAAGTTGGAAAATTTGAGGTACTTATTGCTACTAGTGGGACTGAAGCCATTGAAAAAGCTAAAAAAAATATTCCGGATTTAATTTTAGTAGATTTAGTTTTGCCAGAAATTGATGGTTTTGAAGTTATTGAAGAGCTTAGAAAAGATTCCAGTTTAAATAAAACCAAAATAGTGCCATTTTCTAATTTATCTAAAGAAGATAATAGAAAAAGACTAGATGGATTGAGTATTGATGGTTTTATTGCAAAATCAGAACATACTCCTCAGGAATTAATAGTCGAGGTAGAAAAGATTTTAGCTGATACTAATAACAAAAATGAAAAAAAAGAGGACGTTAGGGAAGTTTTTTTAAATAAGAAAGGCAATAAAGAACGTCCAAGAATTTTAATGGCTGACGGAGACGAATTTTTCTTAGATGTTTTTGGTAAAAAATTAGAAGATAGTGGTTTTGATGTTAAAAGTGTTAATGGAGGAAAGGAAACTTTAGATTTATTAATTAAGGAGAAATTTAAAAGAGTAATTTTAGGAGCTAGTTTATCAGATTTAAAAACCAAAGAAATTATCAATCAATTTAAATTAAATTTTCCAAAACACAAAACTCAGTTTGTTATTTTATTAGATGGAAGTGAATCCTCGGTTGAGTTAGAGGAACTAAAAAAAATAGGAATCAAAGGGACTATAGATAAGAATAAGATTGATCCTAATAAATTTGGCGTTGGGGTAGAAAAAATTTTTAGTTAAAAAATATTTTTAAATATTACTTCTATTTAATGTTTCATGGAAATTTTTGGTCTTGTTATTCTAATAATTAGGTCTAACAGAAAAGTAAACAGAAATTAGATGAAAAATTTTTAGTTTTTTGTAAAAGATGGTGTTTAAAAATAGTTGCTAATTTTATGAAAACAACAAAAATAAAAGAAGACAACCCTTTAGGGGTTTTATTGAACTTACTAGAAAATAAAAGTTTAGATATATCAAATTTTTCTTTATCTCAAATAGCAGATGATTATTTAAAATATTTAAGTAATCTTAGAAGTCAAAAAGGTATTTTAAAAAATATTAGTGAATTTCTTTGGGTAGCTTCTAGGTTAGCTTTAATAAAATCAAGAAGTTTAATTTCTTTTATTGATTATTTAAAAGAAGATTTTGAGGAAGATGAAATCGGAAATGATTTGAAGGAGAGATTGATTGAGTATAAAAAATTCCAAGAAATTTCAAAAGAAATAGCTGTTTATTTTAAGGTAAACAGAAAACTTTTTTCCAAAAAAAAACAAGTTAAAATTGACAAAAAAATAACAATTAATTTTAATAAAGAAGATTTGAAAAAAGTTTTTAAAAAAATAGTTTCTGATTTTAAAATCGAAAATCAATTTGTTTATCAAGAAAGGTTGGTTAAAGAAACTATTAAAATAGAAGAGAGAATAGAACAACTTAAAAATTTAATCAAAAAAACTAAACAGTTGCAGTTTTCTGAATTAATTTCTAAAAAATCTAGTAAAGTAGAAAGAATCGTTTCTTTTTTATCAGTTTTGGAATTAGTTAAACAAGGATCTATAATAATTAAACAGAGAGGTTGTTTTCAGGAAATTAATATTATTAGAAAATAATTAACTTTTAAAAATACAAAAGTGGAAAATGAATTAAAAAACAAATTGGAAGCGATTTTGTTTTTAGAATCAGAACCAGTTAAAATAGATGAATTAGTTAATAGTCTGAGTATTGAAAAACAACTTTGTCAAAAAAAACTTGAAAGTTTAAAAAATAATTACGAGAGAAATGATTCAGCTTTGGATTTGGTAATAACTAAAGATGAAGTTCAACTAGTAACCCGAAAAAAACTTTCGGGTTTTATTGAAAAATATTACAAGAAAAAAAATAAAACTGAACAATTTTCTCCAGCTATGCTTGAAGTTTTGTCAATTGTTCTTTACAAGAATCCTATAGGAAAAGCTGGAATTGAAAAAATTAGAGGAGTTGATTGTGGCTTAATTTTAAGAAGACTGTTGATTAAGGGCTTAATTGAAAAAAAGGAGAAAACCAAGAGTTCGAGAGTGTTTATTTATAAACCTAGTTTGAGATTATTAAAAAATCTAGGAGTTTCGAAGTTGGAAGATTTACCAGGGTATGATAAACTTTCCAAGGAATTGTGAAAAGATGTTATTAAATGATTTTTTGATTGGCAAATTTCAGAGAGTGATTCTATTAGAAAGTCAAATAAAAAATGAAAATGAATATTAAAAAAAAAATTCTACTATTTGTATTAATAATTTTATTTTTAGGGGGTTTTTGGGAGAGAGAAATTTTAGTTGAAAGATTTTTCTCTTTTAAAGATGATAAAAAACAAAAAGTTGTTGTGGATGGAGCTAAGTATAATTTTGATCAAGCTTACAATGACAATATTACTTTTGAGGAATTGGTTATTAGGAATCCTGATGCACCTACAAAAAGGGATGATTGTGGTAATTTTTATGCTAGAGCCAAGGCAGCAGTAGTAATTGATGCTAAAACTAAGACTATTTTACATTATCAAAACGCAAAACAAAGAAGAGCTATTGCTTCTTTGACTAAATTAATGACGGCTATAGTAGTTTTAGAAAATATTAAAGATTTAGAAAAAGAAATTGTTACTATAGAAGAAACGGCTGTTTGTGAAAAAGGTACTACCATTGGTTGTCCTAATGGAAGTTATTGTGTCTCTACTCAATTGCAATTGGGAGAAGAAATTTTGGCTCAAAGTTTGTTTCAGGCTATGGTGATGAATAGTACTAATGACGCTGCTACTGCTTTGGCAGTTCATATTGCAGGATCTAAGGAAAAATTTGCTGAAATGATGAATGAAAAAGCTAGAGAATTGGGTTTGGAGGATAGTCATTTTTGTAATCCATCTGGACTTGATGACGAGAAAAATCCTGGAGCTTGTTATTCTTCTGCTTATGATATAGCTAGAGTAGCAGCGTATTCTTTGAAATATGATGAAATTTGGGATACAATGAAAATTAGCAATAAAGAAATATATTCAGTAGACGGGAAAATTAAGCATAGTTTAGGAAATACTAATAGATTATTTGGAATAATACCCAATGCTATTGGTGGCAAAACAGGGTTTACATATGAAGCTGGAAAGTGTCTAATGGGAGCAGCTGAAAATCCAGACAATCCAAATATCAAGATTATAGGAGTTGTTTTAGATGA
>JAGYNP010000071.1 GCA_018399935.1 Candidatus Moraniibacteriota bacterium | reverse complement strand
TATGAGTATAATTTAAAACAGAAAGAGAGTGATAATTATCACCCTCAATTAAAATATTGAAATCACTTTTTGGATTTTTTGAATCAACAATGTCTTGAAATTTCCTGTCTTTTTCTTTCAAAACTGGTAAAGCATTTTTACTTTCTTTTTCAAACTTTTCTGTTTTTTCTTCCCAAACTAAACCATATCTTTTGCGTTTTTTTAATTGATTGTTTTCTTTTTTTAACTTTTCAATTTCTAAAAACAACTCTTCATAAGAAGTTTTTTCATTTTTTGACATAGGTGAACGGAGCTATGTTAATTAAGTTTTTAACTCAGCATTTTTAGCAAACAAAAAAGGACAGCCGAGCCGTTCACCCACAATAAACTGTCCGTGAGGAAGTCCAATTATGGAACTCGACTGCCCATTGCTATCCACAATTGGATAGATGAACAGTTTCCTCACGAATAATTTATTATAGGTGAACATTTTTAATTTACCACAAATTATCAAAAAAACAACCTTTGGAGGTTGATTTTAGTTTCGTTTGGCGGTAAAATAGAAGAAATTAAGATTAAAATTTATGATAAATAATATAACTTTTGATGAATCTATATATTTCATATATAGAATTTTAGAATGCAAGACTGATGAACCAATTTATTTTTCTGAATTTAAAGAAAGGTATTTATATATGGATGCAAATGAGAATGATGTTGTTAGGGGTGGTTTTCGAGTGTTGCAGAAGCTGTTGAAATTTATTGAAGAAAATAATGTAGAGGTGAAAAAGTTTACTTTTGAAAGTAGTTCCTTTGATTTTTTTTCAGCATTGTCGGGTGATTTGGATTATCAGGTTTTTAAGCATTATTTAGGCAAGGAAAATTTATTATATTGCTATGATGGATTAGCAAGTAAAGATTCTTGTAAATCTTTGGTCAATATTTTTGTGGAGGAAAATTTTGAATTGGGAGATCTTCATATTTTAGTTAATGCAATCAATTCTTTATATTTTCAAAATAATTTTTCCGAGTTGTTTGATTTTATCGATTTTAATTTTTTTATTGAAAAAGAAAAACAAAAAATTGTTAGACATAAATTAAATGGTTATCTAAAAGAGTATATCCAAAATAATTCAAAGATGAAACCTTTTTATTTTTATAAATTTGAAAAGCAAAAAGATTTAGTTTTAGGAATATTGAAAGAAAAAATAGAAAAATATGGAGATGATTTTGAATTAAAATTAGACTATCGTGACAATTCCTTTTGCCCACTCCATGCTATGTTTTCATTAGAATTTTTAAGTTATTTTAAAATAAAGAGGATTGAGCCAATTGATTTCAAGTCAAAAAAGATTATAGTTAAAATGGCGATTAATGTTGTTAGCAGAGATAAAATTTTCAAAGATCAAAAATTAGAGATTGAAAATAATAATAAAGAGATCGAATTAAATAAAAAAGAAGTAAAATTTAATGCTGAGGAAAGCGTTCTAATCTTTAATGGAAAGGAAATTCAAATTTCTAAAAACAATAATACAGATAGTCACAATTTGTTAGAAACAATTTTTAAAGATAAACTTAAGATTTGGAATTATGATGAAGTTGCTAAGGATTGGGACATTGGTGATGATAGATATGATAATGAATGGAAAGTTTTTAATAATAAATTTTATCAAGCTGGATATAAGATAAATAATAAAGTGGCGAACAAGACAACTATTGAGGATTTTTTGAAAATTACTAAAAGAAAAGTGAATATAAATAAAAAGTATCTTTAATTTATAGTTTGCAATTAGTTTGTAAAGTTTTGCAAACTAATGATTTGTTAACCTGAATGCAGTTAGTATTCAGGTTTTTTATTATGTCTAAAAATTAACATTAACCAAATGGAATTATTAAAAGATGAGAATTATTTTAAGTCTTCGGAAACTAAATTAATCGGAGCCTTAAATGTCTATGGTTACCCAATCGAAGCCATCGATAAAAGTAATCCAAGAAATGTAATTTTTTCGATCAAGAGAGATCGTCAATTAGATGAACTAATTAAAGCTTTTTGGTCGAGAGAGCTTAGGGTTGATCCATTGGCTTATCACGAAGCTTTAAAAAATATTCAATCAAGAATTCACAATGACTAGCCATGCAAATTACTGATCAGCAAATCAAAAAATTTCAAGCCATCTATAAGGAAGAGTTTAATGAAGAAATTTCAAAGGAAGAAGCCCTTGAAAAAGGTTTGAGGTTGGTTGAGTTGATCAAGGTTGTTTATAAACCATTACCAAAAGAAGATTTAGAAAAATTTAAAAATTAAAATTAAAAAGATGAGATACAAAAGTTTATCGGCTGAGTTGTCCGAAAAAATCAATTCAAAAATAAGAAAGGGTTGGGGCGTGGGAAGGATATTTACTTATATCAGAAAGCTCGAGATGTGTGACAGGATGACTAATTTGGGAATTTTTCGTCATATTCTTTGCCAGTTTAAAGAATTAAATAAAATGCCAAGTAGAGAAAAAATTAAATACCATTTTAGAACAAAGGTTTTGAAGGAAGATTGTATGGGGAGTGATAAGGGAGGAATTCTCAGTGACTTGTATGATCCCGAGTAGTAATAGTTCAATTTTTTGGGGTGAATTTTGCTTTGAGAGAGGTTTAAAATAATTAATTAATATAATGAGCATTAAGAATGAAGGAGAGTATTTTTTGAAGCTAAAAAAGGAATGGATGAATTCTTTGCCTAGATATTCTAAAGAAGAATTATTGAAGATTTTTCCAGAAGCTAAAAAAATTATTCCAGAAAAAATTAAAGAAACTGAAAAGCAATATCTATATCATAAAAATGAAATAAAAAGATTATTAAAAAAATTTGAAAATCATAAAGACTTATATTTTGTGGAGATTTTTATAGAAGTTTTTATGATGGAGGATTTATTGAAATATAAAAGTAGGTTGATGAATTTAAAATTGTTTTTAAAACCAAAAGCTAAAAATGTTTCTGGAGTTAGCGATGAAGAAATTCAAATAGCCCAAGAATATCCAATAGAAAAAATTGCTGAACAATATCTTGATTTAGATAGATTTGGAAATAGATATAAAGCACTTTGTCCTTTCCACAATGAAAAGACACCCAGTTTCTATTTATTCACTGATTCTAACAGATATTATTGTTTTGGTTGTAATGAAGGGGGAAATGTAATTAATTTAACTATGGCATTGTTCGGAATTGACTTTGTTAACGCCGTTAAAATGCTACAAAATTAAGATGAGTATTAAGATTAAAAAAACAGAAACAAGAGAGGCTAAAGAATTGAAGGAGATCAAAAAAGAAGTTGAAAAAGAAAATCAAAGATTTCCAAAAGTAAAACCTAAAAAGAAAGTCGAGATTGATGAATGGAGGGAGGTTGTTTTTGACAATTTTCCAGAATTGCTTATTCCAGCGGAGGTTGGTTTGAGTGTTGTTTCTCAATTGTTGATAAAGGATATCAAAAATCCTTTTGCTTTGGTTTATGTGGATGTTCCTTCTTCTGGAAAGACAATTGTTTTGAATTTCTTTTCTACTGTCAAAGAATTGATTTATACCACTGATGATTTTACTCCAGCTTCCTTTGTTTCTCATTATTCCAATACCAAGAGGAAAGACATTGCTAAAAATGATCTTTTGCCAAGGATTAGATATAAAACATTATTGATTAGGGATTTGGC
>JAGYNP010000070.1 GCA_018399935.1 Candidatus Moraniibacteriota bacterium | reverse complement strand
AAAGGATGTTATTACTAAACTAGAGCCAACTTTATTTAAAAAAGTTACTGGATTAACTATAGAGGACTTTGAATTGTTAATGAGTTTAAATATTTTTAATAATACTCTCATGAATGATGCGGTCTATAAATTTAAAAGATACGAAGACTCTAGCTTGGAGTATACGGGAGTAAATAAACATGAGGGCGAAAAAGTGGGTGATTTTGATACGGTTTTAGACGAAGATGAATACTATAATTATTAGACAAACAAAAAACCCGCGCGCATATCACGCAGAGCGCGACAGGGGTGCAACGGGTGTTACTAATTATAGTATAGCATAATTGATAATATAATTAACATAATATATTTTAAAAACATTTAATTTAATTCTTAAAGATTGGCTAAAATGTTAGAATAGTAAGATTAATTTCGATTCCCGCTACCCGCTCATAAAACAGAGATAGACCAAGTGGTCTGTTTTTGTTTACTATAATTGATTTTTAATGATAATTAAGTTATAGTTATGAAGTAATTGTGGCCACTTAAATTAAATTATTTTCAAGATAAAAATATTTTACCCTATTTTTAAATACAAACTGCTATAATATGAAGAGTTTAAAAAAAGATATAAAAAACACGAAAAAAAGCAAAAAAATGTTTAGTCCATTTTTTACAGATAAAGAATTTAAATTATATAAAGCTAATAGTTTGGAGTTTTTGGCTACTTTAAAGGAGAATTCAGTTGATATGATTTTTGCCGATCCTCCCTATTTACTATCTAATGGCGGCTTCTCTGTACATGCCGGCAAAATGGTTAGCGTTAATAAAGGCAAGTGGGATGTTAGTAATGGACTTAAAAAAGATTTTGAATTTCATTTAGAGTGGATTACAGCTTGTCATCGCGTTTTAAAGCCAGGAGGAACTATTTGGATTTCTGGCACTTACCATTCCATATATCAGTGTGGCTTTGCTTTACAAGTTAGTAAATTTAAGATTTTAAACGATATAGCTTGGTTTAAACCTAATGCCTCACCCAATTTAAGTTGTCGTTTTTTTACTGCTAGTCATGAGACTCTAGTATGGGCACGGAAAGAGTTGTTGCATCCTAAGACTGGAAAATCAATTACAACTAAACATAAATTCAATTATGATTTAATGAAAAATGGTGATTGGCCAGAGGACTTTTTAAAAAAACCTAATCTTCAGATGCGTAGTGTTTGGTCTATGGGAACACCAAGGCCAGCTGAAAAAAAATTTGGGAAACATCCTACTCAAAAGCCAATTGACTTATTAGTTCGTATAGTAATGGCAAGCACTAACCAAGGAGATTTAGTAATAGATCCATTTACTGGCTCATCAACAACCGGTTTAGCCTGCGCTTTAAATGGAAGAAAATTTATTGGTATTGACTTGGAAAAAAATTATCTTGAATTATCGGTTAAGAGATATAAAGATTTAGATATAAATTAAGACTATGAAATTTTTGGATTTTTACAAAAAAAAATTAAATTGTCAAAATGAAGATGAAGTTTTTGATTGTTTATTAAAAAACTTAAAGCCAAGTATTATTCTGTGGTCATATTTTGTTAATTGGGAAAAAGTTTTTCGTAATACTAAGGAAATTGAAATAACTTTAAATATTCTCAATTACTTAATTGGCAAAGAAGACTTTGATAATGAATTTAAGTATTTAGTAAAAGAAAATCCAGAGATTGCCAAGCTTATCCCCGCTTTAGTGGTTAGAGATGGTAATAATACTAACAAATTTAATATTTTAATTGATTATGAAAGCAAAAAGCTGGTTTATGAAGAATATGATTTCTCAAAGAAAGAACTAAGCGACCAAGATATTGCAAAGTACCTTGTTTTTGTAAAAGAAACTGGTCTCAAAGATTTAATTACTTCACAGAAAATTAAAAACCTTGTTGATTACATGATTGGCGTTGAAGCAGGGCTCGATAGTAATGCAAGAAAAAA
>JAGYNP010000069.1 GCA_018399935.1 Candidatus Moraniibacteriota bacterium | reverse complement strand
AATAATCTTAATAGAAATTGAGGCCAGATTATTTTAAATTTTGTTTTTTTATTGAGCATTTTAGTTGATTGTTTAGTTTGAAATAAGTTAGTTATTTGTGAATGATATAAATAAATTTGTTTAGATTTTTTTAAAAAGATTTGATTTTATTTTTAAGATTAAATTTTTAAGATTAAATTTTTAGAGATGGTATGAATAAAAAATTTATGTTATAATTTTAGCAAATAATTAATAAAATAAAAATGGTAGCTTTAAGAGATTTACATAGAAGGCTTCATAACCGGGATAATAATAACTTAATTAATAGAGAAGTTTCTCCTGATGATTATGACATGGATGAAGTTGAGAAGAGGAATGAAGATAAAGAGGTCTCTTCAAATTTAGAAGAATCAAACTTTGAAATAGATAAAGAATTTCCTGAAAAGAAAAAAAGTGATTTTTTAAGGGAAGATTTTTCGGGAAAAATTTCCAACGACATAGATTGGAAAGAAACAAAAAATAAATTTTCAAAGAATGGTTTTATTAAAAATAAATTTAAAATTATTGGTATAGTAATCTTATCTTTATTACTTATTATTGGTGGAATAATTAGTTATGTGAGATATAAACAAGGTTCTTTTAAACCAGAAAATGTTTTTATTGAATTTCAAGGAGATGCTCAAGTTAAAAGTGGGGATGATATGAAATATAGACTTTTAATTGAAAATGATAATCGAACTAATTTAGATGATGCTGTTCTTAAAGTTATTTATCCAGAGGAACTGATACCAACCAAAATGAGTTTTACTAGAGAGGGAACACAGGGAGCTTTTTATATTGATATTGGCAAGATTAAATCTTTTGAAACCAAAGAATTTGAGTTAAAATTTAAAGTTTTTTCTCCAAATGGTAATCAACCTTATTTAAAAACCGAGCTTTCTTATCAACCTGATAATTTTAATAGTGAGTTTGTTAAGAAAGATAATCATTTGGTTAATATTCAGGGCTCTATAGTTGATTTTTCTTTGATTTCTCAAAAAGAGGGAGCTAATGGAGAACTTTTAAAATTTATTGGTATTTTGACTAATAACACTGCTAATTCTTTTGAAAATTTAGTTTTGGAGATGTCTTATCCAGAAGGTTTTAGCTTTGATAATTCTGGGTTAGAAATTTTAGATAATGAGAATAAAATGTTTAAAATTCCAAAATTAGAACCAGGTGAAAAAATGGAAGTTGAAATTTTGGGAATTTTTACGGGTCAAATTAATTCAGTTAAAAAAATGATAGGTAAAATAGGATTTTTAAATGAAGATAATAATTTATCAGAGATATCAATATCTGAAGAAGTAGTAAAAATAATTCCAGCTAGAATAACTCTTACTCAAACGCTTGTGTCGGGGGGTGATACTGAAAATTTGTTTACTCAAACAGGAAGTATTGTTAAGTATAAAATTAATTTTAAAAATAATTCTAGTAGCCCTTTATTGGATTTAGTTTTAAGTGAGAAAATTGGAGGAAGTTTAGTGGATCAAGATTCAGTTAATGCTAAAAATGGTTATTATAACAAGGAAATTAAAGAAATTATTTGGCGGGCTTCAGATATTCCAGAGCTTAAAAGATTAAATCCAGGAAAAGAAGGTTTTGTTGAATTTGAATATAAAGTTAAGGATGATTTTATTCCAGAAAATGAAGGAAATCAAATTTTAACGACTCAAGCTAAAATTAGTAGTTTAAATATTGATACTAATTTACCAGAGAGTAAAGAGATTAATTCTGGAAATAAAATATTAAAAGTAGCAACTGATTTAGATCTTTCAATGTCGGGAAGTTTTGGTGAAGGAGTTTTCAAGAATAGTGGCCCAATTCCAATTGAGAATGGAAAAGAAACCACTTTTACAATCAAAATCTCTTTGAAAAATAATTTTAATGAAATTAGTGATCCTAGTTTATTGATTAAGCTTCCTTCTGGGATTAATTGGAAAAATAGTTTTCACAGAACTTCGGGAGATGTCAGTTTTAATAATAGAACTAATGAGTTGGAATGGAGGATGAACCAATTAAAATCTAAAGTTGGCTACGAAAATCAAGTTGAGGAATTAACTTTTCAAATAGGAATAGTTCCACAAAAAGATAAATTAGATAAAGAGGAACTAACTTTAGTTAATAGTGTTAATTTTAGTGGATTTGAAGAATTTATAGATAAAGAAATATCAAAGCGATTAGAAAAATTTAGACTTAATTACATTAGTGATTATGAGTTTTGAAATAACAAGAAATATTAGAGATGGGAGATTGGGCAATTTGAAAACAAAAAGTGGAATCATTAAAACTCCACTCTTTATGCCAATAGCAACCAGAGGTGTAGTTAAAACAATTTTACCAGAAGAAATAGAAAAAATTGGTTTTGAGATGGTTTTGGGAAATACATACCATTTATGGCTTAAACCTGGAACAAAATTGATAAAGAAATATTTTAAAGGATTGCATAGTTTTATGAATTGGAATAAACCTATTTTAACTGACAGTGGAGGTTTTCAGATTTTTTCTTTAGGAGAAAGGGCTAGGATTAATTTTGGTAAATCAGGAGTTAAGCTAACTGAAAAAGGAGTTTATTTTACTAATCACGAAAATGGGGATAAGTATTTTATGACACCGGAAGATTCAATACAGATTCAACTTGATTTAGATGCTGATATTATTATGTGTTTAGATGAATGTCCTTCTTATCCTTGCGATCATGAACGGGCCAAAAAATCTTTAGAATTAACAATTCGTTGGGCTAAACGTTGCAAAGATTATTTTGATAAAAAAACAAGAGTTAGCAGAAAAAAACCTCTATTATTTGGAATAGTTCAAGGTTCAAATTATAAAGATTTGAGAATTAAATCAGCTAAAGATCTAGTTGAAATAGGTTTTGATGGTTATGCGATTGGTGGGGTAGCTGTTGGTGAACCTAGAGAAAAATTAGCTGAAATTTTAAAATGGACTTTACCATATTTACCAAAAGATAAACCGCGTTATTTAATGGGTCTAGGTCGACCAGAAGAAATAGTGACCGGAGTTTTGACTGGGATTGATATGTTTGATTGTGTTATTCCAACTAGAGAAGGAAGACATGGGCGGTTGTTTGCTTGGAAGAAAGATCCTAATAAAATTAATTTGATTACGGATAAAGATTTTTATGATAGTATAAATTTTAAGAAAGCTTGTTATAAGGATGATTTAAATAAGATTAATGAGTTTTGTAAATGTCCTTTGTGTCAAAATTTTTCAAGAGCTTATTTGAGACATTTATTTAGCGTTGGAGAACCCTTAGCTACTAGGTTAGCTTCTTTGCATAATTTAAATTTTTATTATAAACTAATGAAAGTCTTAAGAAAAACAAATGAATAATCTTGAAATAAAAATTGCTAAAAAAGCTGGATTTTGTTTTGGTGTTCAAAGAGCTATTGAATTAACAGAAAAAGCGATTAAAGAAGATAAAGAGGTTTATTGTTGGGGTGATTTAGTTCATAATCCAGGAGTAATGAAAGGTCTTCAAAAAAAAGGTTTACGAATAATTAATGATTTAGAGAAACTTCCTGAAAGAAAAGTTTTTATTGTAAGAAGTCATGGAATGACATTGGAGGATTTAGAGATAGTTAATAAAAAAAAATCAAAAGTTATTAATACGACTTGTCCTTTTGTTATTAAAGCTCAAACTTTAGCTAGTAAATTCAAAGAAGCCGGAAAACAAATTTTATTACTGGGTGATAAAAACCATATCGAGGTTCGTGGAATAAACTCTAGAGCTGAAAATCAAGCTTTGATTGTTAATGGAATTGATGATTTGTTTTTAATTAAAAATAAATTAAAAGGAAAAATAGCGGTAATTTGTCAAACCACTCAAAAGAATTCTAAATTAGAAGAAGTTGTAGAAAAGTTGAAAGAATGGAAAAATGATTTTGAAGTTAATAATACAATTTGTTTAGATACAACCAATAAACAAAAAGAAGTTTTAGAACTTGGAGAAATTGATATTTTAATTGTTTTAGGAGGTTTGCATTCTAGTAATACTACTAAATTGGCAGAAATAGGAAAAAATAAAAAAGTAAAAACTTATCACGTGGAAAAAGCTTTTGATATTTTTAAAAGTTGGTTTGAGGGTAGCGAAAGAGTTTTTATTACAGCGGGAGCTTCAACTCCACCTAGTGAAATCAAAAAAGCAAAAAGAGTGATTGAAAATTTTTGCTTTTAAATAAGTAAAAAATTTGTTATAGTTTTAAATGAGCAAAGTTTAATATAAAATAAAAGTTTTATTATGGTGAGAATTATTTCGTTAGTGAATCAAAAAGGGGGAGTTGGTAAAACTACTACAGCTGTTAATCTAGCTACTTATTTGGCTTCTGCTGGTAAAAGAGTCTTGTTAGTAGATTTAGACCCGCAAGGAAATGCTTCCAGTGGTTTAGGTTTAGATACTCAAAATCTTAAAAAAAGTCTCTATCATAGTTTAATTTCTAAAATTCATCCTAAAGAGGTGATTGTTCAGAGTAAGGTTAATGGATTAAGTCTATTGCCTTCTAATCAAGAACTTTCAGGGGCAGCGGTGGAATTAGTTGATATTGATAATAGAGAATTTCAATTAAGAGAGATATTAAATAAAGTTAAAGAAGATTATGATTTTATGATTATTGATTCACCTCCTAGTTTGGGATTATTAACTATTAATGGTTTAGTAGCTTCCAACGAAGTTATTGTGCCAGTTCAAACTGAATATTTTGCTTTAGAGGGTTTAGGACAGCTTTTAAATACGATTGATTTAGTTAAAGATAATTTGCATTCAGAATTAGTGGTTACTGGGATTGTTTTAACTATGTATGACAAAAGAAACCGTTTAGCTCGTCAGGTAATTAAAGAGGTTAGACGTTATTTCCCTGAGAATGTTTTTGACTCAATTATTCCTCGAACAGTTAGATTAGCAGAGGCTCCAAGCTTTGGTAAATCAATTTTACATTTTGACCGTTTTAATAAAGGAGCTTTGGCTTATAAGAGATTGGCATTGGAGTTAATTGAAAAATGAGAAAAAGAGTTGGTTTAATTTTAATTTTTGTTTGGTTTTATTTTATTTTAATGAGTTGGAGTGATAAAAAAAGGGAAAAAATTTGTAAGTTATAAATTAACTTTTCTCTTATTTGAGACTTGCTAAAATATTTTAAAGTCTGATTTTTATACAAAATAATTCTTATTAAAAGATTTTTTATT
>JAGYNP010000068.1 GCA_018399935.1 Candidatus Moraniibacteriota bacterium | reverse complement strand
TATACTCTAATTTAAAAAAGCAATATTTAATAAATCTCTTGATAAAAAACCAGTTTTTTATCTTTAATAAAGCAATAAAAAAACAATTGACCTAATACTAAAAAAATGCTATAATAATACTGTAATGAGGAAATAGTTCTTTTAAAAAATTTTATTACTGTCTTAAAGACAGCTAGAAAGTTTCAATCGTGATTTCCCCCTATTCACGATTGAAACCTTCTAGCTGTCAAAACAAAGAAAGCTTAAAAGCTTTCAAAAACAAAAACAAAAAACCACCGAGAACCAAAATAGTTCTTACAAAAACAAAAATAAAAAGGATTAACAAATCCATAAGACGGTAGAAGAAAAAATTAAATTTATACTCAACGAAGTATAAAAATCGACTTTAGTTATATAAAATAAATTGAAGTCGGTAACCGGTGGCGCTGAGCCACTAAAAAACAAGGGCTTTCAGCGCCCCGGATATCATTTATCCAACATCACCGGAAACAAACAAAAACCCAAACAGGGTCTTTTTTTATTGCAAAATAAAAACAACCCAAAGGTTGTTTTTATACTTAATACTTAATACTTGATACTTAATACCTGATACTTATTTCTTTAACCAAACCACCACCTTCTCGCCTTCAATCTTAACCTCTTTTTTATAGTCAAAACCATCTGGCTCTTTGTTTATTTCAAAAAGCTTTTCAATTAAAACTTCTTCTTGAAGCTCTTTTTTAAATTTTTCAAATAAATCATTTTTTTCATGATAAATTTTTATTCTAGCATCAATTTCAAAATCAGCCTCTTTTCGAGCTTGTTGTAATTGTCTAACCAAGTCTCTCATAGCTCCTTCAGACTTCAATTCATCAGTTATTTGAAAATTCAAACCAACCTTGAGATTATCAACTTCTTTATAGACTATTTTTTGAACTTCTTTTTGTGAATATCTGATTTTTTTGACATTAACTTCTTCCAAAAGAAGTTTTTCTAAGTTTTTGTCTACAGGTTTTCCGTTAACAACTAATAAATTCAATGGTTGTCTAACTTTAACACCTTGTTCCGCTCTTAGGGAAAGTCCCATTTCAATTATTTTTCTAATTTTTTCCATACTTTCCCTAATTTCTTTATTCAAAAATTTTTCATTAACTTTTGGAAAAATTTCTAAATGAACTGATTCTCGATTGGTAAGATTTCTGTAGATTTCATCGGTAATAAAAGGACAACAGGGGGCTAAAACTTTAGAAAGTTCAGTTAAAACCAACCATAGGGTTTGATAAGCCAATTCTTTGTCATTATCGTTCTCACTCTCCCAAAAACGTTTTCTAGATCTTCTAATATACCAATTTGACAAATTATCGACAAATTTTTCCAATTTTCTAGCCGGTTTAATGATTGAATAATTTTCAAATCCCTTATTCACTTCATCAATTAATTGACTTAATTCCGATAAAATCCATTTATCCAAAACATTACCTTTTTCAAAAATAGTTTCCATTTCAATTTTTCCTGGTTTCCAATTGTCAATATTAGCATATAAAACAAAAAACCCATAACTGTTCCAGAGAGTTCCCAGGAATCTTCTTTGAATATCAGCTACTGCTTCTGTTGAAAAATTCAAATTTTGGGCATTCAATAAAGGTGAAGAAAGGAGATAAAATCTCAAAGCATCAGCTGAATATTTCTCCAAAACTTCATTGGGATTAGTATAATTACCAAAAGATTTGGACATTTTTCTTCCATCTTCACCAGCAATTACACCAGTGGTTAAGACATTGCTATAAGCTTCTTTGCCAAAAACCCCAGTGGCCATCACGTGCATTACATAAAACCAGGCCCTGGTCTGAGCTATGTATTCAGAAATAAAATCAGTTGGAAAACTTTTTTTAAATTTTTCTTGATTTTCAAAGGGATAATGAAATTGAGCAAAAGACATTGAACCCGATTCCACCCAACAATCAAAGACCTGGGGAATCCTTTTCATTTCTTCTCCACAATCGGCACACTTAAAAGTCACCTCATCAATTTCAGGTCGGTGATAATTTTCCAGTTTTTTCCCTGAAATTTCCTGCAATTCTTGGTAAGAACCAATAATTTTAATTTTTTTACACTCTTTGTTTTGACATTTCCAAACCGGCATAGCTGTTCCCCAGTAACGGTCTCGGGAAATATTCCAATCAGGAGCACTTTTGAGACCTTTACCAAAACGGCCTTCTTTTAAATAGTCTGGATACCAATTGATTTTTTTATTATTCTCAATCAAATCTGGTTTGATTTTTTGAATATTAACAAACCAAGCGGGTTGAGCTTTATAGATCAATTTAGTATTACATCGATGACAATGAGGATAACTATGGGTGACATTTTCTTTTCGATATAATAAATTATTTTCTTTTAGCCAGCCAATAATTTTTAAATTAGCTTCCCAAACAAATTCTCCTTTCCATTGACCTTCATTAAATTTTCCTTCTTCATCCACGTTTAAAATAATTGGCAAATCATTATCTTTTCTGACATTAAAATCGTCTTCTCCAAAAGCTGGAGCCAAATGAACAATTCCCGTTCCTTCTTCGGTTCCGACAAAATCAGCTTCTATTATCCGATAACCATTTTTTATTTTGTGTTCAAATAAAGGCTGATATTTTTCTCTCACTAATTGACTTCCTTTGAAAGTTTTTAAAACTTCATATTCGGCATCCAAAGACTTCAATAAATCTTTAGCCACAATATAAATTTCTTTTTCATTAAAAAAGATAACTGGTTTGCTTTTGATGTTTTCTTGATTTTGCTCTTTGACCTTGACTTCAACATAGTCAACCTCTTTATTAACCGCTAAAGCTACATTACCTGGCAAAGTCCAGGGAGTGGTGGTCCAAGCTAATAAAAATTTATTCTTTTGATTTTTTAATTCCAATTTCACATAAACCGAAGGGTCTTTGTCTTCTTGGTAGCTATTGTCCATGGCTATTTCGAAATTGCTCAGTGGTGTGGCACATCTAGGGCAATATAAAGAGACTCGAACGTCTTCATAGATTAAGCCCTTTTTATCCAATTGACTAAAAGCCCACCAAACTGATTCCATATAATCATTATCCATAGTCTTATAAGCCCCTTCAAATTCCACCCATCGACCAATTCTGCTAATCAAATCTTTCCATTCTCCAGCAATTTTTGAAGTTTCTGTAAAGCAAGCTTGGTTAAATTTGTCAATTCCAATTACTTCTTCGATTTCTTTTTTGCTTTTAGTGCTTAATTTTTTTTCCACCATATTTTCAGCTGGCAAACCATGACAATCCCAACCCCAACGCCTTTCCACTCTGAAACCTCTCATAGTCCAATAACGTGGGATGCAATCCTTAACCACCGAGGAAAGTAGAGTTCCATAATGAGGATTTCCAGTTATAAAAGGAGGTCCATCATAAAAACTATAAATCTTATCTTTTGATCTTGATTTAACTGATTTTTCGAAAATTTTTTCTTTCTTCCAAAAATCAAGAATTTCTTTTTCCATTTCAGCGTAATTTTTTTTGGGGTCAATTTTTTTAAACATTTTTTTAGAATTACGAATTAAGGAATATAATTTAAGTATGTTTTTTGATTTTAACTTGTACTAGTTTATATTAAATTGAGATTGTCTGCTAAACAAGCCAAATATTATTTTTGACCGTAATTGCGGTGAGAAGCTTTAAAAAAATAAAGGGTAGCTCGTAATTCAGGGAAAAAATAATATTTGGCTTGCGAAACTCAGTGCGATTTCGCAGTCTGTAATTTTTTTCTAAAAACCTTTAACTAAAAATAAAAAATCATCCCAATAATTAAGGACGACTTTGGCCGTGGTACCACCTTATTTTAATTGTCTCAAAAAAAGACAACTCTTAATTTACCGACTATTACGGGTCGAACCGACGAATTCTATTTACCCAGGGATTGTTTTTGATTGGGCTTTCTTTTCGTAGCTCCAGAGAGATAGCTCCATCGTAGCTTTTATTTTTTTATCATCTACTCTTTTAATTTAAACCAAAAGCTTAAACTTGTAAATAGAAGCTGGATTGTGTTATAGTTAAAACTAAGAACAAAAATTTGTTTACTAAAATTTAAAGAAAAACAATGTTAGAAAATATAATTGAATTCAAACAAAAACTTATTGAAGAAAAAAATAGAATTGAAATGGAATTAAGAAAAATTGCTAGTCAGGATTCAGACGGCGACTATAAGGCCGAATTTGAAGATTATGGTCGAGAAAGAGAAGATAACGCCAGCGAAATTGAAAATTACACTGTTAATTTAGGAGTAACAGAATCCTTGGAAACCGAGTTAGAAAAAATTAAACTAGCTCTTAAAAAAATAGAAAATGGCACTTATGGAAAATGCGAAAAATGCAATAAAGATATTCCTAAAAAAAGACTGGAAGCTTATCCAGCTGCTCAAAACTGTGTGGATTGCAAATAAAAAAACCTTTCTCTCTTTATTAATTGGATTCACTGTTTTAATAGATCAAATTCTAAAATTTTTAGCTATTCAAAAAAAACTACCTGATTGGGGGATTTTTTTAAATAATTTTTGCAACTCTGGAATATCCCTTGGAATAGAGATAAATCACTATTTTTTTTGGATTTTTTGGTTGTTGGCTTTAGTTTTTTTGTTAATTTTAATTAAAAAATTTAACAGTTTTTTTCTTTGGTTGGTTTTAATTGGAGCTTTATCAAATTTAATTGATAGGTTGTCTCAAGATTGCGTTATCGATTATCTTAGTATTTTAAACTTTCCAGTCTTTAATTTAGCTGATTTTATGATTAGTTTTGGCTTTATCGGTTTTTTGTTTTATTTAAATAAAAATAATTAAAATATTATTATCTTAAAGGCCTTGTTTATCAACTATTCTTAGTTGATTTTTTTTATTTAATTGAGAAAGGTGCTAAAAATAAGTGTTTGTTGGCTATATCTATTGACAAACAGTCTGAAAAATGCTATATTAATAGACTTACTTTAGCCTTATTTTAAGCAATTTTTTAAATAAAATTGTTTAAAGTAGGTCTTATTTAGAAAATAAGGGCTAGGGAGTTGTTTTTAATTTCCTAAAAAGGCTCTTTGACAAAAAGGAACTGTTCTTTAATATAATATATAAAATTTTTCAAAAGGAGAAAGAAATGAAAAAATCTTATGTTTTTTTGGTGATTTTGGTATTATTTTTGAGTGGTTGTGTAACTGCTCCAAAGTTTGCCATGAAAACTATCGAAGGATCGGCTTCAGTTTCTCATCCAGATCAAATGGAGAAAGAAACCGGTTTTGTTACAAGATTCCCCATGGTTTTCCATCCAAAGTTATTAGTGGAAACCGCTGGAGTGGGATTTCTTGGAACCTGGCCGGTAATTGCCGTAGATGCCAGGGACCCTAAACTAGAGATCAAGAGTGGTTTTGCTTATTTCAAGCAAGATTACTTGAAAACTCCCTGGAAACTTCCGCTTTTAGAAGCGGTTTTCTATGGAAAAATTGAAGATCTGAAAAGCTACTATTTCCTCTTGAGTAATCGAGATGGAATGGTTTGGTTATTCTCACCAAGTGGGAAAGTTTTTGCTCAAGAAAATGGTTATGATTCTAAGAAACTAGAATCTGACCAAGAATATCAAGCTGAAGTTTTTTCTGGCTTGGGGATGAATCTCCAAGAGATTTATGTCTTTTGGCTAGACCAAGGCTGGGACTGTCGGGAAAATTTGGAAACGATTGAAATTAATTCCGAAAATCCGACCTGGCTAAGTTTTGAAAAAAATCTCTTACAAAGCCTACCTTATCAATATCAATTAGCTGATGGTAAGATTATTGCTAGTAGTTTTGATGAAAAAGCTTTGAAGGATGCTATAAAAACCAACCCAGGACTTGGTCCTTGGCAAAGGTTTTTAAGGAGAGTCAGTATTCCTGGAGTTCCCAGTGTGGAAGCTTTGGGTTTTTCAGCAATATCCTCCATTTTAAATTTTGGATTCCAGGAATTAGTTTCTGATCCAGATATTTATGGTAATAGTGCTTCGGCAACTGTTACTCGGGCTGAAATGGCTCAGCAGATGGAGTTTATTTTTTACCAGACAATAAAACAACCCTAGGAGGTCAGTATGAAAAAGTTTGTAAAATTTTTAAGTTTAGTGGTATTGATTGGGTTGTTTTCAATTCAATCCGCCTCGGCTCTCACTTGTCTTCCTCACCAGGTTAAAACTGATGAAACAGTATTAGGTATTGCAGAAAAGTATTCTGCTAACCCGGAAAGGCTAGTTATTCGAAAGTTGAAAAATTACCGAACAATTTATCTAGACCGAAGAGATCAACTTGTTCCAGGAGAAACAGTTTATATTGTTAAAGAGAGGATTAATTCTTCTTCAAAAACAGTTAAAAATATTTCTCACAAGGTTGAAAAATCAACCCCGGTTGCAGTTCAAAAAAAATCTCGAACCGTCGTATTTCAACAAAAATCAGCTCCAGCTCCAGTGAAAAAAAAGGAAACTGGGCTTAAGACTGATTGGGGAAAAGCTTTTAGAAATTGGGATGCCAATGTCGGAGCCTACCTTCAGAGAGATCTAGATGCTGGCTCCGAAGACAACGCCAAAAGAACCGGAAAAGGTTTTTATGGCAATTTCGGAATCTTTCCTTGGGAAGTAAGCATTGGGGAAAGAAAGTGGAAATTTGGTCCCAAAATTAGGTACAACCAGGGTGAGTCCAGTGTGGATAAACCCGGGTTTAAGGCCACCTATGACTATCGTCGCCTAGAAGGTGGTTTGAGAGCCGAAACCCAAAAAGACAACCAGCTCTTTGGAGTTGGGGCTGGAATTTCTTTTCAGGAGACTGAAAAAGATAACTCTTCTCAAAAGCAAGACACCTGGAGCCTTCATCTCAGAGGATATTTAGAAGATGAAAGCCGAAGAGCTGAAGGGAAGAAATTATTTCCTTTTGTAGCTGGAAGTCTTCATCACCGCCAACAAATTTCAGCTAACACTAAAGGTGGCGCTGAGGAATATAATGAGACAATTACTGCCACTGAAGGTCGTCTGGCAATAATAGACCTTGGTGATGATGGTTATCGATTTACTCCCGAATTTTTAGGAGAAGCTGGTTACTCTCAAGGAAAAGATTCTCTTTTTTTGGGAGTTGGTGGAGGTTTTTCAATAGGTGATCAAACCTCTGATTACTTACAGATGGGGATAAAACCCCGTTGGTATACTCAAAATGAGGGAAATAGTAGAATGACTTTTTTCCTCAACCTCAACCCCGATGATATTATTCGAGGAAGCAAGGCTAATAGAATAAAAAAATATAATGGCCAAAAGGGTGATTATATCAGCCTTCCTTCGGAAGCAGAAGGATTGTAAAATTTAAACAAAAAGCACTTAACGGAAAATTCTGTTAAGTGCTTTTTTATTTGAAAAATATTTAAATAGACAAAATATATATTAAAAAGTAAACTTTAAGAATCAAAAATTTATGTTTTAAAAATTTAGATTTGTAATTTAACTCTTGTTTATTATTTTTAATTTTGAATTTAATACTTATAAATATACCTTAGAACTTAAAAATAACGTCTATTTTTAAGTTTATTAGGTAAATATTGTTGATTAGAACTATCTTCTTTGGGGGTATATTTATAATTTTTACCATAGCCCAAATTTTTCATTAATCTAGTTGGAGCGTTTCTAATATGTAATGGAACTGGTAAATTTCCAAATTTTTTAACATCTTGCTTTGCTTGTTTATAAGCTTCATACGCTAAAATACTTTTTTTAGTTTTACTTAAATAAATAACCCCCTGAGTCAAAATCACTCCGCACTCTGGCATGCCAATTTTTCGACAAGCCTCAAAAACCCCATTGGCTAAAATCAAAGCATGATTATCAGCCAACCCAATATCTTCCGAAGCAAATCGCATTAATCTTCTGGCAATATAAACTGGATCTTCTCCACCTTCTAACATTCTAACCAACCAATAAATCGCCCCCTGAGGATCCCCTCCTCGCATTGATTTATGAAGAGCGGAAATAATATTGTAATGTTCTTCCCCATTTTTGTCATAGTAAAGATGAGATTTTTGTAAAACTTCTTTAATTAAATCAGTGTTAATTTTTTTATCTTGCTGCAAACAAGCTTCCAAAGTATTCAAAGCCATCCGCGCGTCGCCATTAGCCAGCTCAGCAATTAACTTAATTTCTTTTTTAGCAATGTCAATTTTTTTATTATTAGTTTTAGAAAATGTTTTCAAGGCTTGTTGAATTATTTTTTCTAAAGCTAAAATAGTTAATTTTTCCAAAACCAAAACTCTAGATCGGGAAATCAAAGCAGAATTAACCTCAAAGCTAGGATTTTCAGTGGTGGCCCCAATTAAAATAATTTGTCCCTCTTCAACATAGGGTAATAAAGCGTCTTGTTGGGCTTTGTTCCAACGATGAATTTCATCCAAAAATAAAATAGTTTTTTGGTTTTTTTTGGAATTTTCTAGAGATTTTTCAATAACTTCTTTTAAATTCTTCTTTCCGCTGTTAACAGCACTGAGTTTAAAAAAATCAGCCCTGGTTTCCTGGGCAATAATTCCAGCTAAAGTAGTTTTTCCAGTTCCTGGTGGACCCCAAAAAATCAACGACGGCAAATTATCATTTTCAATAGCTTGTCGCAAAAAACTGGTTTTTCCAGTTAATTTTTCTTGACCAAAAAAACTATTAAAATCAGTTGGTCGAACTAAATCAGCTAAAGGTTTCATAAGATTTTTGATTTAATTATTTTGATTATTTTTATTTTACCCTAAAAATTTAACCAAAAAAAGCTTAATTTAAATTAAGTACTTTTATTTATAAAAAAATATCAAATCAAAGAATCTTCTATTTTTTTATAAAAAACACTAATAAATAAAGCAGAGAAAACACCTAAAATAAAAATCCAATTGATAGAAGATATAAATAAAGACAATATTGTAATTAAAATAACCATTGATAAACGACCCAAGAACAAACAAACTTGTCGAAAAACATTAAATTCATCAATTAAATGTTTTTGTTTAAAAGCTGTCTCAAAAACCAAAGCATCTAAAGGAATTCTATAAAATACTTTCATAAATTGATGAAATGCATCAAAAACAAAAACATGTAAAGAAGTTAAAGTAAAAACTTTTAAAAACCAACCTAATGCGTAAAATAATCCTCCTGTTTTTATAACTTTATTTTTATTTTTATCAACCAACTTGCCAGCAGTTAATTGTAAAACTATAGTAAATAAAACTACTAAAGAAGAAATAAAACCAATTTCTAAATAATTACCTTGCAATAATTCATACACAAAAACCGGCCAAACAAAAACCCCTAAAACTGTTTCTGCTCCATCTAAAAAGAAAAATAATACTAATTTTCGATTTCTTTTTAAAAAAACTTTTTTTATAATTTCTTTTCTACTCCAAGTGAATTTCTCTCTGGTTTTAGGAAGCTTTATTAAAGGGAAAAAAGAAAAAAAGAATATCAAACAGCCAATTAAAAATAAAAAATTAAAACCAAAATTTATTATTATAAAACCAGCTATAATTGGAGTTATTATTCCAATTAGACTTAACATAGCCTCAATAAAACCAATTTCTTTACCTCTATCTTTAATATTAGTAAATTTGGAAAAATCAATATTATAAGGAACCCAATACAAAAAACGCCAAAAACTAATTAAAAAAATGACCAATGGCAAAAGAAACAGAAAATTATCCTCTTTTAAAAGAAAAATAGCTAAATAATAAAAAACTCCAATTAAAGTACTAAATTGTAAAGCTTTTTTAAAACCAAATTTATTTAAACTATGAGGTAGAAGAATAGCAAAAAATAAAGACAATGTATAACTAATTAAATAATAAAAAGCAAGAAAAGTTAAATTATTATCTAAAATTTCATATAAAAAAATTGGCAAAAAAATCGCAAAAAAACCAGTTCCAATATTAGTTATTATTCTATTAGTCAATAAACTCTTAAATCCTTTTGAAAGTTTACCATTAAAATAATGGGGTTTTTTAAAATGACGATGTGGAATAGTAAAATGTTCCATTTTTAGATTTAGTTTTTTATACTCTTTTTAATTAGTTTTTTTATTTGAATTCTTATCTTTTGTATTAAGGTTTATTTAATAAAATTAAATTTAAAATCGATTTTAAATTGCTTTATTGTAATATAAATTTGATTTTTATGTATTATACTTTTTTATTTTTTAAATTATAAAATAAGTTAGAAAATCTAGTGAATACAAATTAGCCAGAAGATTTGCAAAAGATTTTAATCGTTCTCAGGAGTAACTTGTTTGTTTAAACCATCGGCAAACTCATCTGCCATTAAATCAAGCTCACGCTCTTCTCTGGGTATGAATTTGCTTTTTATAACAAGCTCTCTAAATTTTTTGTCAAACTTAGATTCATTTAAGGTGTTCTCTTTCTTGTTGTTTGGTAATTTCTCCTTTCACATATAATTCTTTTACCTTATTATTGAATTTAATATAAATATTTCAATTTTTATATTTTTATTCTTAAGACAATAATATTTAAAAAATATCCATACCAAGTAAACAAAATAAATTAAAATTATTCACAATAAGATTATCGGGATTTGAAATTAATAGAATTCTTTAAATTTAACTTGAATATTTAAATATTATATACTAAAAATCTACCCATCAATAAAATAAATAGAATTACTATTTAACTTTCTATTTCGATTTTCAAATTCCACAAAGTATTAAATTTTTTTTATAAATTTATATTTGGAGCTTATATAAACCAAATAACTCAAATCAAAAATCAAGTGGGACCGACAGGATTCGAACCTGTGACCAATCGGTTATGAGCCGACTGCTCTACCGCTGAGCTACGGTCCCTTATATTTTATTAACTTTTCAATAAACTTTATTCTAATTAATCATTTAATTATTTACTTTATAAATATAACCAACTTTAACTAAAAGTCAACCAAAACTATTTTATCCAATGTTTATTTTTAATTTCTTTTTCTTTTTTTTTATTTTCAGTATTAATTTTTTCCTTGGCTTTTTTTCGAAGACTTTTTAGATCCTCTTTGATTAAAATTTTAGCTCTTTTTAATAGGTTTTCAATATTATTTTTTGCAGGATTTTCAATAACCTCCATTAATAAGACATCTAAAATTGCTCCAATCTTAGGTCCTGCTTTAATTTTTAATTCTTGAATTAAATCATTACCATTAATTTTTAACTGTTTAACTGAAATTGGATCTTGACTAACCTTGTCCACCATAAACTTAAAATGTCTCAAGCGATAAGGAGTTGCCTTTGGAACTCCTGAACCTAAACGATCAGCAATTCTAACATCGATTAAATCATTAATATTTTCAAGACCAACTTTTCTAATAACTTTTCGAACTCCAGCTTCTCCAACTTCATCTACATTATAATAAAACATATGATTTCTCACTAAAAGAACCGTTTTATTAATCACTTCTCGAGAAAACTTAAGTCTTTCCATAATTTTCTTGACCATTTTAGCTCCTAAATACTCATGATTATAAAAAGAAGCTTTATATCCACTTCCTTGTTTAGTACTTGGTTTGCCAATATCATGCAAAAAAGCCGCCATCCTGACCTCAAATTTTTCAGAAGGACATTTATCCAAACTAGCTAAAAGATGTTTATAAACAGTGTTATATGGACCATTATAATGATGGTAATTTTGACGAACATTAATAGTTTCTATTACTTCTGGAATAATCCATTTCATTAAACCAGTTTCCACTAAAAGCTGAATTCCCTTAGCTGGAAATTGAGATAAAATTATCTTTTCTAGCTCTTCTTTGATCCTTTCTTTGGAAATATATTTTAAATTATAAGCTTTTTTTTGAATAGTAATAAAAGTTTCTTTTTCTATTTTAAAATTTAATTGACTAGATAGCCTAATAGCTCTCATCATTCTTAATGCATCTTCTTCTATCCTATTATCCGAATTACCAACAGTTTTAATTATTTTATTTTTTAAATCTTTTTTACCTTGAAATTTATCTATAATTTCTATTTGATCTTTTTTTATTTCTTCAAATCTTTTCTTAGAATTTTTTAATTTTTTATTAACCTCTTTAATTTTTAAAACCAAAGTATTTATTGTAAAATCCCTTCTTTTTAAATCATCCTCTAGTTTGTTAGCAAAAACAACCTTATCTGGTCGTCTTTTGTCTTTATAAAAACCTTCTTTTCGGTAAGTAGTTATTTCAAAAAATCCTTTTTTATTTTTATCCAGTTTTTTATTAAGATATTTTTCTGGAACTAAAACAGTTCCAAATTCATTTTTATATTTAGCATCAGGAAAAATTTTTAAGATCTCTTCTGGTCGGGCATTGGTAGTTAAATCCCAATCTTCAGGTTGTTTTTTAAGTAATATATCTCTTACTGAACCACCCACCACAAAAACCTCAAATTTTTCTTTTTCAAGTTTAAATATCACTTCTAATAAATTTACTGGGATTTCAAACATAAACATTAATTAAAAAATTTATAAAGTTGAAAATTTTATTTCAAACAAAGACTTTATTAATTCTTCAACTTTGAATTAACTTACCCTTAACATATCTAGATGTTAAGAGTATTTTACACAACTACAATCGATTGTGCCCTCGTTAGGAATCGAACCTAAATTTAAAGCTTAGGAGGCCTCCGTTCTATCCATTGAACTACGAGGGCAAAGGTATTAATAAACACAAATATCTACTGAATTACAAAAATAAAAGTGTTAGCAACCTACTATTTTAACTTTTGGAGAAAATTAGTAGTGGACCTGATCGGAATCGAACCGACTACCTCTCCCATGCCATGGGAATACTCTACCAATTGAGCTACAGGCCCTTTTGCTCTTAAATTTCTACCATATTTTATTATTAAAGTCAATTTATTATACAACGTTTTGATTATTTTGTAAAGAAGAAAACTATTCATTTAATATTGTTTCACGTGAAACAATATTATACAAAAAAACTACTTTACGTTAATAATT
>JAGYNP010000067.1 GCA_018399935.1 Candidatus Moraniibacteriota bacterium | reverse complement strand
TAAAAAATAAAAAATATTATACGATCCTTAAAATTATAAAATTTCAATTATTTCTCTCTCTTGAATTTATTTTTAAATATGATATCATTTTTTATTCTACTCTCAGTAAAATTTACTAATAAGGGATTATTTCGATCACCCTTTTTACTGCAATTTTCTATTTTTGGTTAAATTTTTAAAAAATTTTCTTGCCTTAACTAAAGCTAAAGCTTCAAAAATTGTTTGAAAAATTTACCTCAAAACTAGAAAATTTCGTAACAAAACTGTAATTGAAAACAGCCCCAATAAATATTTTTATCTTAAATAAATGTTAAACTCTGTTGAAGACTTTAAAAAACTAATAAAAAAATCAAAAGAAATTTTAGTTATCTCTCCAGAAAATTCAATTGATCAAAAAACTTCTTCCTTTGCTCTAGTTTATTTATTAGAAAAATTGGAAAAATCAGTAACCTTATTCTCAAACAAAAAAGACCCCCAGCAAATTTCCTTTCTGTCAAAACCAATCAAAACAATCAACAACCTTAATGGCTTGAGAGATTTTCAATTGATTTTCAACACCAAAGAAAACAAAATTATCGATATCAAAACCGAAGAAAAAGAAGACAAATACACCATTCACATCACCCCAGAAAAAGGAGCCATCAACCCCAAAGACTTCTCTTTTGTTCCAGCCAAATTTAAATTTGATTTAATAATAATCTTAGGAACACCCACGCTGGAAAATTTAGAAGAAACTTATCTTTTAAATACTGATCTATTTTTCGAAGTTCCCAAAATCAACCTTGACTACAACCCTCGCAACGAACACTATGGCCAAGTCAACATTGTCGAAGAAACCGCTTCCTCAATCGGTGAAATTATAACCGAATTATTTTTAGATAACTATGAAGACCTATTAAATAAAAAAATAGCCCAATGTCTTTTGACTGGAATAATTTCTTCCACTGAAAGCTTTCAAGTTCCGACCACTTCTCCCAAAGCCATGGTTTTATCAGCTAAATTAATTAAATTCAAGGCTGACCAACCCTTGATCATCCAGCATCTATACAGAAACAAGAAATTATCTTTTCTCAAATTATGGGGAAGAATTATGGCCAGATTGCATTGGGACAAAGACAAAAAAATCATTTGGTCCTTGGTTTCCCAGGAAGATTTTCTTCAAAGCTCTTCCACTGAAGAAGACATTCCAAGTGTCTTAGAGGAAATTCAAAAAAGCTTTCCTCAAAATCAAACTTGCCTCATCATCTTCACCAACAAAAAAAATCAATCCATCGCCTTAATGAAGATGGTTGACGAAAAGAAAATGAATAAAATCACCGAATTCTATGAAGTAAATACTTCCAATCAACTACTAGCAATCAATTTCAATCAAAAAAACCTAATCCAAGCCGAAAAAGAATTATTCAACACAATTTTAGAAAAAAATATTTAAAAATTTAATAAAAATACTGATTTAAATCAGTATTTAAATCAGTATTTTTTAAAATATCTTTTTATTGCAATATATTTCAAAATTATTTAATTTTCATTTTATCCCCAACTTCTATTTCTAAAGATTCCACTTCTCCAGCATTTATTTCTAAAACTTGATTGCAAACACTTTCAGCCTGAATGACTCCGCTTAAATCCTTTGAAACATTTTCTTTAATTGAAACAACTTTTCCATCTTTTAAAAAAATAAAATCTAAATCAAACAACATCCCCCTCATCACATGATAACAAAAACTATATTGATTATATAAAAATAACATCCCCGTTCTCGAAGGAATTTTTTTTTGCCCGCTTAAACCTTGATAAGTTTCTTCGGGAGTATCGGAGATTTTAACTTTCAAATCAGTTGAATTAATTGTTATTTCTGAATCAGTAAAAAAGATATTATTTTTTATCTGCTTTTTCCAAAAATTAACTCCAATCAAAAAACTAATAATCAAAACAATAAATACCATTGGATTAAAAAATATTTTCTTCCCTTTCATTTTTTTTAATAGAAAAATTACTAAACTAGAGATTACTTCTCAACTTTATCATTAAAATCAAAATCATCAAAAATTCTACCGTTAACAAAATGATTTTTTGAAATTGATTGACTACAAAAAAACTTAATAGTAAAGCCAACCCCAAAAAAATTGCATACCCAATTAAAATTTGCCTAGGACTAAGACCTTTTTCCAACAATTTATAATGCAAATGTCTTTTCTTATTATCTCTTTTAAAGATTGATTGTCCTGCTCTAAATCTCTCAACTATTACCCAAACAAAATCAGTGACTGGTAAAATTAATATTACCATAGTAGTAGAAATTTTAGTTCCAGCTATAATAGCTAATGAAGCCAAAATAAATCCAATAAAATAACTACCGCTAGTTCCCGCTTCAATTTTAGCTTTAGGGAAATTGAAAACAAAAAACCCTCCCAAGGAACCAATCCCAACAATACTAATTATCGCTAACGCTGGCTGATTAACTTCTGGTCGCAAACTTACTCCAAAAACAGCCAATAATGACAAAATTCCAGCTACTGATAAAAGTCCATCAGAACCATCCAACCAGTTAACCGCATTAATCAAAATCATCAACCAAAAAACGATAAACAAACTACTGATAATTGAAAAAGTTTTATCAAACATCTCTAATTGCCAAAAATCCATCCTGAAAAATTCATTTCCAGCAAAAGTCACCCTTCCTATTTCAAAACCAGACCAAATCAAAATTAAAGCTAAAATGATTTGAAAAATAATTTGTTTCTTCCAATTTAAACTCTCAAAATCATCCAACAAACCAAATATAAGAATCAACAAAGAGCCCACTAAAACTGCTTGCCATTCTAAAGTAATCACTATCTCTGAAAATAAAAAAACCATAACAAAAGAAGAGATAATTGCTATCCCTCCTAATCTATAAATTTTTGACCTTTTTTTTATTATTTTTCTTGATAATAAAAAACTAATCAAACTTGAAATCGAAAAAGCCATTAAAGCTAAAATCAACCAATTCACCATTATTTTCTAATTTTTGATAAAAAATTTAGTATAACTAAAGTCAACAAAGCCCCTACAACATCAATTAAGACATCCAATGCCCTCCCTGCTCTGTTTTCAATAAAACTTTGATGCCACTCATCACTAACAGCATATAATAATATCAAAGAAAAACAAAGAACTCCCGCTTTTTTGAAAGATAATTTCCAATATTCCCTAAAAATTCGCCAAAACAAAAAAGTTAAAATAAAATATTCAAGTAAATGAGCAGTTTTTCTAAAAAATATTTCTAGTTCTATTGGTTTTACTCCAGTTTTTAAACCTGGAATTGAAGAAAGATAAAAAATCAAAAACATCCAAAGAAATGCTGGAAAATAATAAAAAAATAAACCAAAAATAAACCGCTTTTTATTCATCTATTTTAAGATCAAGCTCTAATATATCCTTAATTATCTTATACAAAGAATACAATGGCATCCATAACCAAAGCATTCTACCAATAAAAAACTCAAAAAAACTATTCATTAAATCAAAAAATTAATTAATCTTATAAATCACATCTTTTCTTTCAACAACTATCCTCCACCCTTTCTTTTCTGCTAATTCTTTTAGTTCCTTATTAGGATTAAAAGCAATTGGTTTTTCAACTAATTTTAAAAAATTAGCATCTGAATCAGTATCACCAACTCCAACTGAATCTTTTAAGGATAAATCATATTTTTCAATAAAATTTTCAACAACTTGACCCTTATTCCAAACTGGCAAATAAATTTCCCTTCCTGTATAATAATTATTTTCATCCAGTTCATAAACACTCCCATAAAAATCATCAAAATCCAAACTATCTGCATAAGCACTAACTGCTTCAATTGGAGAACCAGAAATAATTACCAGATAATATTCTTTTTTCTTAAGATCGGCAATCAAATCTTTAGTAAACATATATACCCTTTCAACATTCAAACCAACAACCTTTTTGGCTATTTTTTTAATATCAATCTCTTTACAACCTATTATATTTTGATGATACAATTTAATCATTTTATCCCGATGTTTCTCGTAACTAATTCTCTTGTGAACCCAGTCTTCGTACATTTTAGTTATTTCCTTTTTAGTTGTTTTTCTAAAAACACCTGCAAAGACCAACTCAGACAAAAGCTCAAACATTAAATTCTTACGAAAAATTGTTCCATCAATATCAAAAATAGCTAACTTCTTTTTTTTCATTATTTCTTTTTACTAGATTTGTATTTTTTAATTATTTCTTCGTCTTCTTTAGCACTAAGTTTAGTATAAATTGCCACTAAAAGCAAAAAAATACCCACCATTAACCATTGACTTGAAGCCAACCAAACATCACCAATCTTCCAACCAATAGCCGCTGCAAAAATAGCCAAAGCCGCCATCACAAAAAAACCATCTGCTAAAATTTTATGAAAACTAACCATTTAAAAACACCTCCTTTTCCATTTTTTTTTAAGAATTTAATTTCAAAAATATTTTGCCAATAAATTCTATTTATTTTTATTTTTTTATTCCTGCTACAAAAAAACTTTTATATTTTTCAAATCTTTCAATTAAAATAACCCTTAAAATTATATTAGTAACAACAATAGCCGTAAATATTGAAACCAATATACCTATTATCAATGTTAACGCAAAACCTTTAATAAATCCAGCCCCCAAAGTCATTAAAATCAAAGCAGTAATAATAGTTGAAAGATTGCCATCTCTAATTGATGGCCAAGCTCGCTTAAAACCTTCATCAACCGAAACTCTTAAACTTTTTCCATTCTTAACTTCTTCTTTAATTCTTTCAAAAATCAAAATATTAGCATCAACGGCCATTCCAATCGAAAGAATATAGCCCGCAATTCCAGAGAGAGTCAAGGTTATTGAGAAAGGAGTCACTGACGATAACTTAAAAATTGAAACCATTAAAGCTGTGTAAAAAATCAAAACAAAAACAGCCACTAATCCAAGAATTCTATAATATAAAATCATAAAAATACCAACCATACTTAGACCAATCAAACCAGCTTTCAAACTTTCTTCTAAAGAAATCTTACCCAAAGTTGGACCAATACTCTGTTGACCAATTAATTCAATCGGAACAGGCAAAGCTCCAGCATTTAATCTTTGAGCTAAATCCTTGGCTTCTTGAATACTGAAATCACCATTAATAACCGCTTCCCCATTCCTAATGACAGATTGAACTGTCGGAGCACTAATAATACTACCATCCAGATATATAGCCACTGGTTTTTCTTGATTTCGTTCAGTTATCTCTTTAAAAAGATCTTTTCCCTCTTCATTGAAAATCAAGGCCACTTCAGCTTGGTTTGTTTGTTGATTAAAGTTTAATTGAGACTTTTCTAGTTGTTGACCAGTTAAACCAGTTTCCTTAAAAGATTGCTGTTTTTGAGCCAACAAAGCTTCCTCATCCAAAACTGATAACAAAATATGAGAGGCTTTAATCATTTTTTCGCCATCCTTTTCCTTTTCATCTGTTTTTTTGATTATATGCAAACCAAAATCAGTTTTAACTAATTCAGGATAAACCTCCCCGTTTTCTAAACCATCACTAAAGGCCACTTCCGAAAAAGCTTCTACCATGTCATCTTTTTTGAAAAATCCCAAATCTCCTCCTTCTTCTGAATTACTACTGTCTTCTGAATTATCTTTGGCTAATTGGGAAAAGTCTTCCCCACTTAAAGCTTTTTCTAAAATTTCTTGAGCTTTTTCCTCTTGAGTCTTTTTTTGATTAGATATAAATTCTTTTTCTTCTTCTGTTAAAACCGCCTCAGTATCTTGCTCTTTAAACTCCAGTAGAGGAGTTTTATTAATTAAATTCTTAGCATCTTCAGCATCACTAACACCTGGCAATTCAACAATTAACCTATGAGAATTTCCAACTTGAGAAGTCTGCACAACTGGCTCCGCTACACCATAAGCATCAATTCTTTTTTTAATCACATCCTGAATCCCCTCTAGTGCATTTTTAGCATTAGCTGTTTCCACTTTGCTCATATCAGCTTCATATAAAAGATGGACCCCTCCTTGAAGATCTAGTCCCAAATTAAATTGAAATTTTTCAGTAATTTGATCAAGCCAAACAACTCCCGTTTTTTTGGGATTAGAAATTAAAGCGGCTGAAATTATCAAAATAATAATTAAAATAATTTTTACTCTTCGTTTATTTTTTAAATTCATATTATGATTTTAACAAAAAAAAATCAAATTACAATAGAAAACAGACAAAAAAAGCTAAGAAACAACAAATAGCCAACCCTAGAGATTCAGCTTAAATCTCAAAAAAAAATTGAAACTTTAAAAATTCTAAGTTTCAGGTTCTAAATTCCAAACAAATTCAAATTTTCTAAACTTAAATTTAAAATTTGTGAATTAAGCTAATAGATAGATTTAGTATTTTGTATTTAAAGATCTCCTAATCCATCATTCTGGTTAAAGTAAAACATAAAACTAAAAGATTTCCGAATTCCCCAATAAAGCTATTTTTATTTTATGAACTTTATAGACTTTCTAACCTACCTTCTTTGACTAATTTACTATTTTATAGTATTATATAATCGTATTTAAGTATTATAAATAAGATTTAAAAATGAATCAAACTCAAAGAAGATTATTTGCTCTTTTTTTTATTTTTTTATTTGTGCTAGTGGCACCTACCGTAGTTTTATTTGCTCAAGGATATCGTTTTAATTTAGAAAATAATATCTTTATACATAGTGGTTCAATTACTATCAAAAGTTGGCCTAGAGATATTAATGTTTTTCTCAATGAAGAAAAACAAAACGATAAAAACTTCAATTTAATTAATGGTTCTTATACTATAAATGGAGTTAAACCTGGAAAATATAAACTAACTTGTTCTAAACCTGGTTATACTTCTTGGGAAAAAGAAATACAGGTACATTCTGGAATATCCACTGAATTTTGGAATATTTTATTGTTTCCTAAAGAAGAATTTCAGGAATTGGAAACTGTAAATTTGCCTGGCAAAGTTAAGCAAATTTTCTTATTTCCAGACAAAAATGATCAATTAATATTCTTTACTCAAGAAGAATCTCTTAATAAAATTTATTTTTTAGACAAAAAAAGAAATAAAAATGAATTAATTTTTGAGACTGAAAAATATAATTTTGTCGACAAAGAAGAAGGTTTAAACATTGAATGGAATTCTAACAATAAAAAATTTATTTTACCTGTTGATGACAAAAAAAATCAACGAGAATTTCTAGTTATAGACACTGAAAATAAAAACCCTAAAGAATTTATTTCTTTAAAGAATTTATTTCCAAAAGATTCAATTATCAAAACTCGTTGGATGTTTGACGAAAAAGATATTATGACTATTTTAACTAAAAATGGCAATCTTTTTTCCTTTGATTACAAAAAAGAAACTACTGAATTAATTGAAAAAAAAGTTAGTGGCTTCGATTTTTCTGATTATAATTTATATTATTCACAATTACCAAATAATTTAGTTTGGAAAATCAAACAAAACAACTTAAAAGACAAAAAGCAGATAACAACTGAACCTTTTATTTTAGATAAAGAACAAAAATTCATCGACATAACCACTTACGACGAAGACCGAATTGTTTTAAATAGTCCTAATAAAACACTTATTTATAACCGTGATTCTAAGAAGAATATTATAACTTTTTTAAAACCCAATGAAAAAATTTCTGGAATACAATTTTCAAATGATGGTAAAAAATTGCTTTGTTGGAACAATCATGAAGTTTGGTATTATATGTTGAGAAATTGGGAAGTTCAACCCAAAAGACTTTTTGGAGATAAAATCACTATCACTCGTTCTTCCAAAATTATTAAAAATATTCAATGGATGGATAATTATGAAAATATAATTTTATCAACCGATAAAGATGTCCGTTCCTTCGAAATTGACCCTAGAAATAAAACCAACATCTCAAATCTTCTAGTTTCCAAAAACTCTATAGAAGAAGAAAATCTTATTTATAACAAAAACAATCAGACTGCTTATTTTTTAGACGACAATAAACTTTACAGTTTAATTTTAATTGATAATTCAGGATTTTTAGGATTATAAAAAATTATTAATCAACAAAAATTAACTAGTTCCCAAGGTCTGACTTTGGCCAGCCCCGTTAGATTGTTCCAAATGAAGCTTGGGACACTATCTAACTGGGGCCTGTTTTGTTGTTAGTGAACGTTGATGGATCTCCGCGATCGTACTTTGAAAACGGGATTGGCTTTTCCAGAATTAATCTAAATTAAATGACCATTTAAATGTACATTTAAATGGTCATTTAAAAAAGAAAAATCTTCGCATATTCAACGCTCGCATGAGTTCAACGGCTCCTGACTTAAACCCTTTATAAATCTTCAAGGACTTAAATCAATAATTAAAAAACTACTCTATGTCGAGTAGTTTTTTAATTAAAAGCTAATTCAAATTAATTTTATTCTAAAATTGCTAAAATATTCTTACTTTTTATAATTAAAAATTTTTCTTCTTCTAATTCTATCTGTGAACCTTCATATTTTTCAAAAATAATTTTTATTCCAGGTTTTATTTTAGAGTAAATTTCTTTGCTTTCTCCAACCGAAATAACTTCCCCTTGTTGAGATTTTTCACTTTCATTTCTTCCTGGAAGAATAATTCCACTCTTAGTCATTTTTTCTTCTTCGGCTAATTTAACTAAAACATTTTTTCCCAAAGGTATTATTTTTTTCATTTTTTTATATTAATAATTATAGTCCCTACCACTAGAAAATTTTAGCACTTAGATGAACTAGTGTCAAACAAAATTAGTTAAAAAGCTTGAAAGTAGAAAGAAAATTTTAAATAAATAAAAGAGATAAATATAAACACTCATACCACAATTATTCCTTGAATT
>JAGYNP010000066.1 GCA_018399935.1 Candidatus Moraniibacteriota bacterium | reverse complement strand
AATATGAAGGCAAGATTTATCCAATCAATCCTCGTCATAAAATTATTGAAGGACTGGAGGTTTTTACTTCTGTTTTAGAAATAAAAAAAAGAGTTGAGCTGGCGATAATCGCTATCCCAGCTGGGTATGTTTTAGAAGTCATTCAAGATTGTGTTAAAAAGAAAATAAGAGACATTGTGATTATTTCTGCAGGATTCTCTGAGAGTGGAGATGATGGTAAAAAAAGAGAAGATGAGTTAAAAAAAATAGCTGAGGAAAATAATTTGAATATTTTGGGACCAAACTGTCTGGGATTTATAAACACCAATAATAAAATTAACGCTTCTTTTGCCAAAAAGCAAGTCCCTGAAGGGGAGATTGGTTTAATTTCTCAATCAGGCGCTTTTGTGACTGGCCTGTTGGACATTGCCAAGGAAGAAGAAATCGGCTTTGCTAAAATTATAACTTTGGGTAATAAAGCGGTTTTAGATGAAATTGATTTTTTGAATTTTTTAGAAAAAGATTCCAAGACCAAAGTAATTGGACTTTATTTGGAAAATATTAATCGAGGAAGATTGTTCTATAATACCGTGGCTAGAATTACTAAGAAAAAGCCCGTTTTGATTTTAAAAGCTGGCAATTCCGAGAAAGTTCAAAAGGCGATTTTGTCGCACACTGGCTCAATGGCGGGAGAAAGCGCAGTGGTTAAAAAAGTTTTTCAAGAAACTGGAGCGGTTTATTTTGAAAATCTGATAACTTTTTGGAATGCTTTAAAAATTCTCAATAATCACAAAAGAATAAAGAATAATAATCTAGTTATTTTGACCAATGCTGGTGGTCCAGGAGTGGTGGCAACAGACTTGATTGAACAATCCAAAAACCTCAACCTCTACAACTTAACCAAGGGAGAAAAGAACAGGATTAAGAAAAATTTACCTCCAGCTGTTTCAGTGGAGAATCCAGTTGATATTTTGGGAGATGCTGATGTTGAGAGGTATGAAAAAACTTTGGACAATTTAGCTAAAATAAGAAAAATAGGAGGAATTTTAGCTTTAATCACCCCCCAGGCTCAAACTGATGTTGAAAATATTTTAAAAACTACAAAAGAAAAAGAGAAAAAGATCAATATTCCTGTTTTTCCAATTTTAATTGGTGATAATAGGAATAAAACTTTTCAATTTCCTTGGGAGGTGATAGAAACTTTGAATCTATTAGAAATTGAAAATAATCCAGAGAAAAAAATCAAAAATGATCCGCCTGAATTTAGTGTTTCTGCTCCAGCTAAAATTAGAGTTTTGGCCGAAAGAGCCAGGATGCAAAAAAGAGATACCTTTTTTTATCAAGAAGCTTTGGAATTAACTAAATATTATCAAATAAATAGTCTAAAAGCTTCTTTGGTTAAGGATAATTTTAAATTTCCAGCTAAAAGTCAAAAATTGATCATGAAAGTTGATGATCCGGGAGTTTTGCACAAAGTTGCTCAAGGAGGAGTCAGAACTGGGATTGAAAATCAAACTGAATTGAATAAAAACCTAAAAGAATTAAGAAGAAAATTCAAAAAAGAACAGATAATAGTTCAAGAGCAAGTCGAAAAAGGAACAGAAATAATCATTGGACTGAAAAAAGATTCAAGTTTTGGTCCAATTTTGCTTTGTGGAATCGGAGGAATTTTGACTGAAATAATTGACGAAAAACTTTTATGGATTTTGCCAGTTAATAAAGACGAAATAAAAAAAGACTTGAAAAAATCAAAGCTAGGAAAAATTTTTGAAAAAGAAGAGATGAATTTGGATCAGTTGGTGGATGAAATTTCTAAAGTTGGAAAAATTGGTTGGCAAAACAACTGGGTAAAAGAACTTGACATCAATCCGATGTTTTTTTACAAAGACAAAGACCAGATAGCAGTTGATATTAAAGTGAAGTTTTGATTTTAAATTTAAAACAAAAACTATTTTAAATTATCAACTTGTTTTTTGAATTATCATCTGTATTATAACAAATAGAATTAAAGTGGAGGGATTAAAAATGTCTTGAAAAAACTTTTTAACTTTTCAGTTAAATAATATCGTTTATGGATGATATTATTTATGTTATAAATAAAAAATAATTAAAGAGATTATTTTTAATTAAAATTTTGTCTGTCTCGCTAAAGTAAAGCTAAATCAGATGATAAATTTTTCAAGTTTGTCTACTAATAGACAAGTCCTGGTTGAAATGAGTAATAAAAAGGTGATTGAAAGTAGTATTATAAATTGAATAAAGAATGGAAAAAAAATGGGAGGTATTTAAGGCTTTGAAAAAAAATGAGCGGCGTTTTCCTGAATTAGAGAGAATAACCGAACAAATTTTATTAAATAGAGGTTTTAAAAACGAGAAAGAACTCGAAACTTTTTTTGTCCCCGACTATGAAAAAGATCTTCATGATCCATTTTTGTTAAATGATATGAAAAAGGCAGTTGAGAGAGTTTTGAAGGCCCACCAGAAAAAAGAAAAAATTTGCATTTTTGGTGACTATGATGCTGATGGAGTCACGGCTTCGGCTTTGATGGTTAGTTTTTTGCAAAATGAGTTGAAGATGGACGTGTTTAGTTATATTCCTGACAGAGAAGAAGAGGGTTATGGTTTGAGTCTGGAGGCGGTTGACTATATTAAAGAGCAAGGAGCTAGTTTGATAATCACAGTGGATTGCGGAATTACTAACGTCAAAGAAATTGATTATGCCAATGAAAATGATTTAGAGGTGATTGTTCTAGATCATCACAATGTCTTGGATGAAATTCCCAAAGCTTTGGCAATAATTGATCCCAAAAACCCCAAAGAAAAGAAATATCCCTTTAGAGAATTGGCTGGAGTGGGAGTGGCTTTCAAGTTTCTCCAAGCTTTGGCTAAAAAAAGTCCTAAAATCAAAGAAGACAGTCTGAAATGGTATTTGGACTTGGTGGCGGTTGGAACTATTGCTGATTGTGTTCCACTTTTGAATGAAAACAGAACTTTGGTGAGATTTGGTTTGATGGTTTTGGCAAAAACCAAAAGAGTGGGATTCAGGCAACTTTTTCAGAATGGTCGAATTCAAATCAATGAAAGTCAGTTGCCGACTGCTCAGCAGATTGCTTTTCAAGTTGCTCCAAGAATTAACGCAGCTGGTAGGATGAAACATGCTAAAATTGCTTATCAACTATTGATGGAAAAAAATCAAGATCAGGCTAGTCAACTAGCTATTTTAATAGAAAAACAAAACCAAGAAAGACAAAAAGTGACAACTGATATTCTCAAGAAAGTCAAGAAAGAAATTGATAATTTGAAATCACTACCAAAAGTTATAATAAAATATTCTCCAGATTGGAAAATTGGGATTATTGGTTTGAGTGCTGGCAGGTTGGCTGAAGAATATGCTAGGCCAGTAATTTTACTTCAAGAAAAAGGAGATTTCTTGAGAGGTTCAGGTCGGTCAATTTCCGGATTTAATTTAGTCGAAGCCTTGGGAACACAGGAAAAATTATTGCAAAGATATGGAGGGCATGACCAAGCTGCTGGATTATCAATGAGTAAAGAGAATTTTAGTAAGTTTCAAAAAGGCTTTGAGTTTGAGGCTCAAAAAAGAATTACAAAAAAATTAGCAAAAACTTTATTAGCAGATGCAGAAGTTGATTTTAAAGACATTAATCATAAACTTTGTGATGAGATTTTAATGCTGGAGCCTTTTGGGAAAGGTAATGAAGTACCAATTTTATTCTTGAAAGGGGTTAAAATTATTAATAAAAAATTATTAGGTAATAGTGGAAAGCACCTGAAATTGTGGATTGGGATTGAAAAGGAGAATAAGATTTTGGAAGCTATTGCTTTTGGTTTAGGCGAGGGTTCTGAGAAAATAACGATTGGAGAGAAAATAGATTTATTGTTTTGTTTAGAAAAAAATAATTGGAATGGAAACCAGGGATTACAATTAAGAGTTTTGGATTATAGGAAAAGTAAACAATAGAAGTGGTTTATTTTTTTGAGCATAGCTGTTAACTTATTTCTTAAAAAGCTCACTGAATAATCTTTAGGAAAATGAAAGAGATTGGGGTTTATTTGAAATTTAAGTTGTTCAAACAATTTTTTACTATTTTTTAAAATGGATTAGAGATGAGAGTTTTTGTTTAGTCTTTTGAAAAATTTATAACATTAAAAATTGAATCTATATTTCATTTCTTTTATGATAAACAAATATGGAATTTTGTAGTAAAAAAGAATATTTAGAAATAGTTTTAGTCTAATTATTGAGCTGAAAATTGAAACGTTTATAAAAAAATTTATTACTATTGACAAAGATTTAAAATTGCCTTAGTATAATATTTATCAACAGAAAAATCGTTGTAAAGGTTTTGTTTTTTTATACCAAATTAACGGTTTTGTTTTAATATTGTCTAAGTATGAGTAAAGAAATAGTGCAATTAGAAGGTGAAGTTATTGAGCTACTACCTAGCACAATGTTTAGGGTGAAATTAGAAAATGGGCATATTGTCTTGGCTCACATCTCAGGAAAAATGAGAATTAATTTCATTAAGTTGATGCCGGGGGATCGGGTGGAGATTGAGATGAGTCCGTATGATCTCACCAAAGGACGAATAACCAAAAGGTTGTAGAAGTTCCGTGTTTGGTACACTTCTTCGTTGAAATCGATAATTTCAGTTCGCCGTACTAACCTCAGTATGTCTCACTGAAATTATCAATTTCGTCTCGAATTGCACTCAAACACGAAACTTCTGGAGACATCTTTAAAAATTGAATTATAGGCATACTAATCTCAGTACGCCTCAATTAAATTTTTAGCTTCGCACTTGTCTCGCTCTAGCTTGGCGGAGCGGGTCGAACTGTAATCAAAGATTGAATCATAATTTACATATTATTGGATTTTTATAAATAATAAAAACTTTAATTTAACTAAAAAGATGAAAGTAAAAGCTTCAGTTAAAAAAAGATGTGAGCATTGCAAAATCGTTAGAAGACGAGGAAAAGTTTTTGTTATTTGTAAGAATCTTAAACATAAGCAACGTCAAGGTTAAGTTGGAAGTCTTAAATTAGACAAGATTTTTGTTGAAAATTTTGCGATTTAATTCATTTATTGATTCAATAAATTTTGTTGCATTGGTCGTTTTGTTCTCAAATTTTAATTAAATTTAAGGTTTTTAACAAAGTGACGATTTTTATAGAAGAAGAAAGAAAATTAAGGAAGAATTTAAGTTTTAAATTTTAAATTTTAGGGATTATTATTTATTTAGAATTTAGGATTTAGTGCTTGAAATTTTCACTAGAACAGATTAATTTAAGAAAACTTTCTAACTTTCTAATTTTTTAACTTTATAAACTAAAGAATATGGCCGTAAGAATAGCGCGAGTTACAATTCCAGAACAAAAAAGAGCAGAAATTGCTTTAACTTATATTTATGGTATTGGGAGATCCAGAGCTAATCAGATTTTAGCTAAACATAAAATTAACAGAGATAGAAAAGTTAAAGATTTAAGCGAAGCTGAAATTAATGTATTGCGACAAGAAATTGAAAACACCTATACCTTAGAAGGTGAATTAAAGCGACAAAAGCAAATGAATATTAAGAGGTTAAAAGAAATTAGTAGTTACAGAGGCTCTAGGCATCAGATGGGATTACCTTCGAGAGGTCAACAAACTAAAACTAACGCTCAAACTAGTAAAAAATTTGGTAAAAGAAAGTAATTTCTAATTTTATAATTTTTGATAAGCTAATAAGATTAAATAAAATAGATGGCTGAAAATAATCAAGGTAAAGATGATGTTATTAAAAAAGAAGTTAATGTAAAGAAAGAAATAACTCCTAAAAAGGAGATTGTTGAGAATTTAAAAGTTAAAAAGGTTGAAAAAACTGAAAATCAAGAGACTAAAGAAGCTATTAAAGAATTTAAAATGGAAGAAACTACTTTTGCTAAACCAGTTAAAAGTACTTCCAAAGATACCTCAGGAAAGTTTATTCAGAAAAAGAAAAAAAGAAAGATCAGAAGACAAGTTCATAAGGGAAAAGCTTTTATAAAATCTACTTATAATAATACCATTGTAACTTTGTCTGATCTGCATGGGAATGTTTTGGCTTGGTCTTCGTCTGGTTATTTGGGGTTCAAGGGAGCTAAAAAAGCTACTACCTATGCCGCAGCTCAAGTTGTTTTGGATGTTACTGAAAAGGTTCAAAAATATGGCTTGAAAGAAATTGATGTTTATGTAAAAGGGGTTGGTTCTGGCAGAGAATCAGCAATTAGAACTTTAGCTCAAAAAGGCTTTAGTCTTAATTTAATTAAAGATCAAACTCCAATTCCTCATAATGGTTGTCGAGCTAAGAAACCACGAAGAGTTTAGAAGATAATTTTTTAGACGGATAAATTTATAATTTTTTCGTAATAAAAATATACCTAGAGACATTTTTAGTAAATAATAGTTATATATAAAATGGCAATTAATCAAAGAAATAAATGTAGATTGTGTCGGAGAGCTGGAGAGAAGCTTTTCCTTAAAGGTGATAGATGTTTATCGCCTAAATGTGCTATGTTAAAAAGAAATTATCCTCCTGGAATTCATGGCTCAAAAGGGGTTAAAAACTTAACTGAATATGGGAAGCAGTTAAATCAAAAGCAGAAAATTAAAAGAATGTATGGATTAACTGAAAAACAATTTAGAAAACATTTATGGGAAGCAGTTAAGCAAAAAGGAGTAGCTGGTGATAATTTGATTATAAAATTAGAGACTAGATTAGATAATGTAGTTTTTAGAATGGGAATTGCTTCTTCTAGGGCTGCTGCTAGAAATCTAGTCAACCACTCTCATATCAAAGTTAATGGAAAAAATTTAAATATTGCTTCTGCTTATTTAAAAATTGGTGATAAAATTATTGTTAAGGAAAGTAAACTGAAAAAAAATTATTTTGTTAATAGAAAGGCTTTATTACAAAAGAATCTTGAAACTCCTGGTTGGTTGTTGTTTGATCCTAAGGAAATGAAAGGAGAAATTGTTTCAATGCCAAATCGGAAGGATATTAATATTAGTATTGATATTCAAGAAGTAGTCGAATTTTATTCTCGATAATAATTATTTATTTAAAAAATAATACTTAAATTTAAAAAAATGTCTTTAATAACAATTCCAGATACACCTAATTTTGAAAGAATTAATGAGAGGACCTCAAGGTTCTTAATAAATGGTTGTTATCCAGGGTATGGAATTACTTTGGGAAATTCTTTAAGAAGAGTCTTGTTATCGTCTTTAGTGGGATCAGCAGTAACTGAAATCAAAATAAAGGGGGCAACACATGAATTTACTACTTTAAAGGGGGTTAAAGAAGATATTATTCAAATAATTTTAAATTTAAAAAAAGTTAGGTTTCAATTGCAAGAAGGAACTGAAGATATAAAGGTTTTAATTAAAGTCAAAGGAATTAAAGAAGTAACTGCTAAAGATATTAAAACTAGTACTGAAGTCAAAGTAGTCAATCCAGAGCAACATATTGCTAGTTTAACTTCAAATAAATCAGATTTAGAAATTGAGATTAAAATAGAAAAAGGTGTTGGTTATGTAGCAGTAGAGCAAAGAGAAGAAAGAGAAAAGGAGTTGGGTGCAATTGCTATAGATGGTTTATTTAGTCCAATAGAAAGAGTTAATTTTAAGGTAGAAGACATGCGAGTTGGAAAAAGAACTGATTATGATAGAATTATATTAGAAATTACAACTGATGGAACAATTACTCCTGAAGATGCTTATAAACAAGCAGTAGAAGTTTTATTGAAACAATTTAAAGCTATTTCAACAATAAAAGAGAAAGAAAAGAAAGAAGTAAAAGAATTCAAAGAAAAAAAGAATGTTAAAGAATTGAAAGCCAAAGAAGATTTTGAAATTTCCGCTCTTGAACTTTCAACTAGAATTCACAATGTTTTAGAATCAAATGAGCTTACTAAAGTTTCTGAGGTATCTAAATTGTCCAAAAAAGATTTAAGAAAACTTGAGGGAATGGGTAATAAGGGCATTGATGAGATTCAAGATGCTATGAAAAAATTTGGATATTCTTTAAAAAAGAATGATTAATTTTAAAAACTGATTAGTATGAACAAGAGAACAAAAGGCCGAAGCCTTGGAAGAGAAAGAGATCAAAAAAGAGCTTTACTGAGGACTTTATTGGTTGGTTTGATTAGTAACAATAAAATTATTACTACTTTAGCCAAAGCCAAAGAATTAAAACCTTTTGCTGAAAGAAAATTAACTTTAGCCAAAAGAGGTTTAGATGATCAAAAAAAGGCTTCTAAAATAAGATTTTTAAAAAAAGATTTGTCAATTGATTTAATTGAAAAACTTTTTGAAATAGCCAAAATTTCTAATAGAAAGGGCGGTTATACAAGAATTGTTAAATTAATGAATAGAAAAAGTGATGCATCTAAAATGGCGATGATTGAATGGGTAGATAAACCAGAAATTAAAGAGACAAAAAAGAAAGAAAAATTTAATCAAGATAAAGAAGAAAAGGCTAATAAGAAGAACTAACTAAATCAAGATGAAGAACAAGAAAGATAAAAAATCAAATTCCGAATTTGTTTTATTTGATGCTAAAGGAAAGATTTTGGGAAGATTGGCTACTGAAATTGCTGGAGTTTTGTCTGGAAAAAAGAAAGTTAACTATGAACCAAGAGAGGGTGGAAATGATTGGGTCATTGTTATTAATTCTGATAAAATTAGACTTTCTGGGGAAAAAGAAAATAAGAAAATTTATTGGAGACATTCTGGTTATCCAGGTGGAATTTACAAAGCGACTTTTAAAGAGATGAAAAAGAAAGATTCTACTCAAATTATTAAAAAGGCCGTAAAAGGAATGATGCCTAGAAATAAACTTACTGTTGAAGCATTAAAAAGATTAAGAATTTTCAAAGCGGAGGATCATCTTTATAAAGATAAAATTAGTAAATAATAAGATATTTAAATAACTTAAATGACTAAAAAGAATCAGAAATATTTTGAAGGAATCGGACGACGAAAAGAGAGTGTCGCTCGAGTCAGGATAGTTGAAAACCAAAAAGGTGATTATATTATTAATGAAAAAAAAGCTAATGATTTTTTCTCTCTTAAAGCACTTCAAGGTACTATAATGGCTCCTTTGGAGGCAGTTAGTTTGATTGATAAACTTGGAATTTCAGTTAAAGTAAAAGGCGGCGGTTTAAGAGGTCAAGCAGAAGCTATTCGGTTGGGACTATCAAGAGCTTTAGTCAAATATGATCAAGAATTACAAAAAGCTTTAAGAGATTTAGAGTATTTAAAAAGAGATTCTAGAAAGAAAGAAAGAAAGAAACCGGGATTAAAAAAAGCTCGAAGAGCTGCTCAATGGAGAAAGCGATAAAATTGATTATATTTAAAAGACCTTGGTTTATCAGGGTCTTTATTTGTATTGACAATATTCATAATAAGCGATAAAATTATAAATTAAAATGAAGTTTCTTTGAAAATTAATTAGTTGTTTTTAATTTAAAATATTTGGATAAATATGAGTTAAATCATATTAAATTAGATTTAGGAAAGGATAATACCAAACAATCAGAAAGGAGTAAAAATGAAGAAAGTAATATTTTCTATTTTTGTATTGTTGTTTGTTGCAACAAATGTTTTTGCTGTTAATCCAATTGAGGAAGGAGTTAAAAATGAAATAAAATTAGATAAAAATTTCTCTATTATTTCAGGAGGAACAGCATCAAGTATTGATTCTCCTGAAAATTTTATGAAGTTTAATGTTTTTGAAAAAAAATCTTCAGGAGAAGTTTTACTAAAGGCAACCGCAATAATTAAAAATTTTAACTGGAATTTGATGTTTGAAAGTTTAAGGAATTATAACGTTGAATTTATTGTAGTTAAAAGTAAAAAGGAGATTGTTTTTGAGGATCAGTTGGATTTCTTTTCACTAAAGAGCGGAATGAGACAAAGCTTAAAACTAGGAGAGTTAGATGCGATTGCTAAGTTTGCTTTAGTTGGGCCAGATTTGCAGGTTCAATTTCCTTGTTTTAGGATAAAAACCTATGAAAAGGGAGCTTATTCTGGAAACATTTACCAACTTAACAATGAAATAAAAGAAAAAAATTGGAATAATTTTTTCAAAGAGAGTGGAAAGTGGTTTTATGTTGGAATAAAAATATATTCTTTTTTTGATTCCGACATAAAAAGTGATCCTGAATGGTGTTCTGGCTCAAATGATTCTGCCTGGGATGCTAAATGGGAATGGGAAAACATTCCCGAGAGTGTTTTTGCAGTTGAAGTTGTTAAAACTTCAACTGGAATAACGGAGTGGAAGTTAATACAAAGGTTAGGTAGCCAAATTATACCTCAATGTGAGGTTAAAATAACCACTACACCTTCCAGCTCACAAGAGCTGAAAGATAATTTTCAATTAAATTCAACGGTTTCCAAAGGGGAATTCGAATTTTTTGGAGATTACTCAGACAAGGATATCTGGATATATCAACAATAAATCTTAGATATTTAACCAATTGATTCTTACCTGAATCAATTGGTTTTTTTTATATATTTTACAAAAAAACAATTTTAAGCTATTCTATTTTAAAGGATTTATAAAATTAGATTAGAGGCATCCATAGATGCCTCTAATGGAATTTAAAATTAAAAGTATTTAA
>JAGYNP010000065.1 GCA_018399935.1 Candidatus Moraniibacteriota bacterium | reverse complement strand
ATTGAGAAATCGTATTTTATGATGTCGCAAAATATACATTGTGCGACATAGTATTTATGGTAAATATCAAAGCTCAAATTATTCCAAATTACCCTAAATCAACTCCAAAATCTAAATATCAAATGTTAAAAATAATCCTGACTCCTTCTCCCTCTTCGTGAAACAAACTAAACTTAAATTTTTTAATTTGTCATTTATTATTTAGATTTTATTTGGAATAATTAATTCAAACCTTTGTTTTTTAAATTAAAAAAATACTTAATACTCGATACTTAATACTTAATACTTAATACTAACCCTTGAACACTTCCTTTTCTGCTCTCGACTCCTTCCGAGTCTGCCCACTCAAATACAAATATGCCTCTATAGACAAGATAAGAACTGGTAAAAAATCACCAGAAGCTATTTTTGGTAGCTTAATTCACTCTACCATGCAATTTGTTCATGACGGAAATTTTACTCTACCTAGTCAAAAAGACGCTTTAAATCATTTTTCCAAAAACTGGAATCCAGAAGTTTTTGAAAATGAGTTTCAAGAAAGATCGGCTTTTGCTCAAGGAATAAAGATTATTCAAAATTACTACAAAGATAACAACCCTTATGACATCAAAATAGTTGATTTGGAGTCTCGCTTCTCTGTTGATTTGAAGCACAATGGAGAGGTCCATTTAATCTCTGGAATTATTGACAGAATTGACAAAACCGAAGATGGTTATGAGATTATTGATTACAAAACTGCCAACAAACTCCCGGCTCAATCCCATATTGAAGAGAATCTACAACTTTTAATTTATCTTCTAGCTTTTATAAAAAGATACCCAGATTTAGCCAAAAATCCAGAAAAGGTCAAACTTTCTCTTTATTATCTAAAGCACGGCACTAAACTCTCCGCGACTAAAACCGCTCAACAATTGGAGCAAGAAAAAGAAAAAATATTTGATTTGTTCGAAGAAATAAAAAAGTCTGATTTCAAGCCTCAGACTTCTCCGCTTTGTGATTGGTGTGATTTTCAAGAAATTTGTCCAATGTGGAAACATAAATTTAAAAAAGAAATTAATGCCACTGACCAAGAAAAACAAGCTTTAATTAAGAAGTATTTAGATCTTCAAGAAAAAGCTAAAGAAAATCGTCAAGAAATTACCTCTCTTCAAAAGGAGATTTTAGATATTATGGAAAGCGAACAAGTTGATCGATTATTCGCTAATAAAAAAATTGTTACCCGAACTTGTCGTCAAACGTTTGGTTATGATGAAGAAAAACTCAAAGAAATCCTTAAAAAAAAACAACTTTGGGACAAGGTAGTTAAAGTCAACCAAACTCAATTAAACAAAGCACTGAGAACATTATCTTCTTCCGAAAAACAACAGGTGGAAAAAATCAAAGAATTAAAAAGTGAAAGTTATGGGCTAAGCATTAAAAAAGATAAATAATATCTAATATTCAATCTTATTATTTTTCATAGATTATCTCAATTAACTCTTTCTTTGTACTTAGCAATTCCCTTGGACTATTATTTCTAAAAAAACAAGAAACATCTTAGCAAAAAAATTTACATCTCTTTCTGTGATATAAAAATATAAAAAGATCTATCAATATGAAATTATCTTCAAATCGTTGTCAATTTTAAAATCAGTCTTAATTTTAATCTCTGAAACATTTTTTCGGTTAATTTTAAACCAATTTTCTTAAAATTTTCAAATTAAATACTGTTATCACTTTTTGAGTTTTTTTATTTAGTCTTATCATTAGTTATTGCCATATCTATTCCAAAACCAAAATTTATTAATAATTTTATTTTTTATTCTTTAAATATTGAATATTTTTTTCTAATCTTCGATTATTGTTCCTTCAAGTCTATCTTCCCCATTTAAAATTCTGTTTAAATTTTTGATATTTTTCCCTTCTGCAATTACTACTTTTAAGCCAATTTCTTGAGCATGTTTGGAGGCAATTGGATCAAAAGGCATATTTAATCCTGGATCCCACTTGTTACCAACAATTTTTCTAAAATCTGTCCAATTTATTTTCTCTATTTTTTGAGCATCTTTAAATTTTCGAGGATCTTTGTCATAAACATATTTAACATTAGAAAGATTTAAGATTTTTTTAGCTCCTAATCTTTCCGCTAAAATCGTAGCCACATAATCAGTGGACCAACCTGGTCGCCAACCTGCTGCTACCATAATTTTTTCATTTTCTTTAAAATGAATTCTCAAATCCTCCTTGGTTCTGGGATTTTTATTTATTCTAGGATGAGCGTATTTTCTAAAAATAGTTTTAATCAAGTGAGCATTTAAACGAGTGGAATGCACTCCTAACCAATCCATATCATCTTGAGTTAATTTCGCAATTTTTTCAGCTGCTTGTTGGTATTCTCTGGCTACATAACCACCACCAGTAACAAAAACAAATTTTCTACCTTTTTTAACTTGATTTACAATTTCAGTCCTAAAGGCTTTTAAAAATTTCCAATCAATTTCTTTTGGTACAATCAAAGAGCCTCCAAGAGAGACTACAATTATTTCTTTTTTTTTGTTCATGGATATTTTGTTCATGGATATTTAGTGTTAAATGTTATTATTTAGTATTGCATGTATTAAATATTATGATTTATATTAAGCTACTTTAATCTTCACAACAACTTGCTGGCTTATAACCTTTAGATTCAGCATCTTCAATTGATTCAAAGCAAACTCGATTTTCTTCTTTAATTCTTTCTGCCCAATGACACTCTAAAACATGATATTTATCAGAATTTTTAGATCCGACTAAAAGACATTTTTTAGTGGAAGATGTAATTGAATTTTCACTATTTTCAGCAACTTTTTCAGTTAAACCTTTTCTCTGAATAGCCTTTCCTAATGCAATGGCTTTTTTTTGATTATCACTTAAATTTTGGGATTGGTTTAAAGAAATTTTAATATTTGAACTTTGTTGTTCTTTTTCCTTTAACTCTCCTGCTCTGAAACTAATAAAAGCCACTAGAATAACTATTGCTCCAAATAAAAACCTTTCTTGATTATTCTTAATAAAATTTATCATAATATTTTTATATTACAAGTGACAAAATGCAAAAAACAAAAAATGAACAAATTAAATATCTAAATTAAAAATTAAAGCTGTTGATTTTTCATTTACAAAGCAAATAATATTTATTTTTTAATTTATAAATTGAGACTTATTTTTATTCTTGTATTTTATTCCTTATGTCTTAATTTAATATTGAATTGACATTCTTCTCAAAAAATAATATAATGGCATTGTTATTAAAATTCTAAATATTTACTTATATGTCACAGAAAAAAGCGGGTGGATCTACTAGACTGGGTCGTGATTCTATATCAAAACGACTTGGAGTTAAAATTTTTGGTAATCAAAAGGCCAAAAAAGGTTCTATTATTGTTCGACAAAGAGGAACTAAATTTAAGTCTGGAGAAAATACTAAATTATGCTCTGATGATACTATTATGTCTTTAAAAGAAGGAGTAGTTCAATTTACTACTAAAAGAGTTAAAAAATTTACTGGTAAAACAGAAAAAGTTAAATTTGTTAAAGTAAAATAAACTTTGGAATACTTTTTTATTAAAAAAGTTCCCCTAAATAAGGGGAGCTTTTATTATTTATTATTTTTAATAGCTTTTATTAAAGATTGAAATAATGGATTAGGTTGTAACGGGCTAGATGTAAATTCTGGATGAAATTGACTGCCAATCATAAAACAATGTTTTTCTTTTGGTAATTCAGCTATTTCCATAAGTTTACCGTCTGGAGATTGTCCAGAAAAAACTAAACCAGCTTTTTCAATTTGTTTTATATATTTAGGATTAACTTCATATCGGTGACGATGTCTTTCTTTAATAGAAGTTCTTTTATAAGCGTCATATGCCAGAGTAGATTTTTTAATTTCACATGGATAGTCACCTAGTCTCATGGTGGCTCCATAATCACTATTTTGCATTTTTTCTTTTTGTTCTGGCATTAAATCAACTATTAAATATTCAGATTTTAAATCAATCTCTGCCGTGTTAGCATTTTTAAGACCAACTACATTTCTGGCATATTCTATCACCATTAACTGCATTCCATAACAAAGACCTAAATAAGGAATATTATTTTCTCTGGCAAATTGAATGGCTTTAATCTTTCCTTCGATTCCTCGACTACCAAATCCACCAGGAACAATCAAAGCATCGTATTCTTCTAAGCTTTTTAGTCTTTTCGGATTTTTTTCAAATTCTTCAGCGTTTATCCAATCAATAACTGGCCTTCTACTTTGATTATATGAAGCGTGCTTAATGGCTTCAATTACTGAAATATAGGAATCAGATAAAATACAATCGCCTGTTCCAAAATATTTACCAACCATTCCGATTCTGATCTCTTTTTTGGCTTTTTTCATTTTATCAACCATCTTTTTCCAATCTTTTAGGTCGCCAACTCCTCCATTTTTTAGACCAAGTTTTTTTAAGATGGTAGAACTTAGGCCATCTTTTTCAAAATTCAAAGGGATTTCATAGATATAGTCAGTATCGGGAGCGGAAATGACTGCATCTTTTTGAATATTACAAAACAAAGCAATCTTTTCTTTTCTTTTTTTGTCAATTGGTTTGTCACTTCTGGCAATAATAATGTCTGGTTGAATACCAGCTTCATTTAGAGCTCGAGCAGCTTGCTGAGTTGGTTTAGTTTTCATTTCCCCGATTTTTTTGGGATATGGAACAAAACTGATCATCACAAACAAAACATCCTCTGGATTTTTTAGTTTCATCTGACGAGCTGCTTCAGTAAATAAAACATTTTCATAATCTCCAGTTGTTCCACCAACTTCTATAACAACTGCGTCGGCTTTATTTTTGACGGAAGCTCCCCTAATATTTTTAATTACCTCATTGGTAACATGAGGAATAATTTGAACACATTTCCCTTTATATTTAAGATTTCTTTCATTATTTATCACTTTCCAATAAACACTTCCAGTAGTCATATAATTACTTCCTGGTAATTTAACATTTAAAAATCTTTCATAATTTCCCATGTCTTGATCAGTTTCTAATCCATTAGACAAAACAAAAACTTCACCATGTTCAGTAGGATTCATTGTTCCAGCATCAACATTAACATAAGGATCAATTTTTATAGAAGTGACACTATATTTATGAGCTTGAATAATTTTAGCAATAGACGAAGCAGCAATCCCTTTTCCAATTCCAGACATCACTCCCCCAAAAACAAATATATATTTAGGATTTTGCTTTGTCATATTTTTTTGCTACGAAATTTTCCCGAATAATTTTTGCTGATTTTGATTTATTATCAAAATTTATTTGAAAATATTCCGTTAATTATTGATTAAATTAAAAGACTGTCGTCCTTAAAAACTAGAAAACAGCCCCCTTTTTGTTTTTACTCTAAATAACACTAATTAGGATTGTTTTAAAATCCCATTTTATGTTGCTTTTACTATTAAATTAATTTCAGTACTTATTCCATTTAAAATATTAATTTTAACTTTATAATTTCCAATTTTTTTAATCGATTCCTTAAAATTAATTTCTTTTTCAGTAATTTCTTTCTTGTTAATTAATTGAGCCACATCTTTTTCTTTAACTGAACCAAAAAGTTTTTCCCCTTCAGCTTTTTTTTTAATTATAAATTCTTGGCCGTCAATTTCTTTAGCTATTTTTTTAAATTCTTCTTCTCTTTTTCTGTTTTCAGCTTTTTCAGTTTCAGTTATTTTTTTGACCTGCTTGACAACTTTTTCGGAGGCTGGTTTAGCAATTCCTTGTGGAATTAAATAATTACTAGCGAATCCAGAAGAAACTTCTTTGATCTCTCCTGTTTCTCCTAATTTATTGACTTTTTTTAGTAAAACTACTTTCATTTCAATCTATTTATTGGTTAAGCTTAACTTTAATACTTTATTTAAAATAACAAAAAAATCAATTCTTGCCAATAGTTTATAATTCTTGGATTTAATTAATTCTAACCAATCAACTTCTTTTTTTCTTCAGCGATTATTTTTGCATGTTCCGTGGTCTCTTCTTTTAAAAAATCCAAAAAATGTCTTAATTCGGGGATGCTGGTTGTAAAAAGGTTTAAACTACCCCCTTCAAGCAAGGCTTTCTCCAGATCAGAAGCTATGGAAAGTGCTGTTTTTAAGTCATATTCACCTCTTTTAACTTTTTCTGTTTCTTCTTTGGCCTATTTGATTGAATTATTTATACTACTCTCAGTGAATTTATTGATTTTTACATAAACTATCTCTCTTTCAATCTTTTCTTTTAAATCTTCAAGCCATTTGGCATGAATTTTCTCTTCTCCGCTTATTTTTGACCAAAAATCTGCTTTTTCTTGGAAGGCTCTGGCACAATTTTTATAAAATTCTCCAATGATTCTTTCGTGTTTGGCTAATAAATCGACAGTCTTTAATTGTAGTTCTTTTGTTTCCATTTTTTTTGACCTGTTAAATCATTTTAAAAAAAGTTTAATATGCTATCAACTGGGCTTTTATTTTTTAATTATATATTATTTTAAGCTTTCTTTTTCTTGCTTTATTTTTAATTGAGCCTTGTAGTTTTTATCGGCTTTCATGAAGAAACTAATACTCCAGGTTAAAGAAATTATCATAAAACCAAAAAGAATATAGGCGATTATTTTTTTATTATTTTTATAAAATTTTTCTAAAGATTTTGTCATTTGTTTTTATTAATTATTGATATTTAGAACACTTCCTTATTAGACTAGTATATGAATTGTATTATTAAAACTCTACTTTGATATTTAAAAAATATCAAAAATAAAATTAAAAAATAAAATTAAAAGAAAATAAACTAGAAAAGTGGCTTTTTTAGAAGATGACCAAAACTTTATAGCGCTTCCCAGTGATTTTTTGGGAAAAATCGACAATCCCCTTAAATTAACAGTTGAATAGAGTTCATCTAAAACTAAATGACCCAGATAACCAATAAAAACAGCCGATCCAATTAATATTTTTTCATTAAAATCTAAGGGTGAGTACCCCAAAACCCAGACCACTATCAACCCAGTTAAAATACCAGCTGGAACTGAGTGGAAAATTCCTCGATGTCGGGTTAGTTTTTGAAAGAAATAACCGAAGATAAATCTGATTAAAATAAAAATTCCAATTGGAATGCCAACTAGAATCCGCCAATCTCTTTCCTGGTTTTCAAATAGAAAATAAAAAAAGGCTCCGGCTAAAATCAAACCTGCTAACCCAAAAGTCATTTGGAAAGGCAGTCCTCCGTCAGAATCTAGATCTGGTAAGAAAGAACCTATCAAAACAGCTAAAAAAATCCAAAAAATAATTTCAACTCCAGCGAAAAGAGACAAAATTAAACCTAAAACAATTACCGCAATTGCCAGCACAACTCCCCAACTAATATGTTTTTTAAATTCAGCCATTTTAAATTAATCACAAAAGCCAGCCAATATTGATTCTGGAAAATTGTAATTTTGTTTTAAGTTAAGGCAATCAGGATTTCCATTTCCATCAAAAACAATTTCCCACTCACCTTTTTCTTTAGTAGCTAAAAATATGCCCACATCTCCTAGATGTCCTGAAGCAATTTCTATTTTTCCCTTTATGTAATTTCCTCTTTGTTCAGTAATATTTACAGAAATCTGTTCTATTTTTTTCTGATATTTCTCAGCCAAAATTCTAGTAACTATATCTTTTTCAGATTCTTTATTGTCTTCTTTGATAAAAGGAATTGGTGGCGGAGTTATTTCACTTCTTAAATTATCTTTGATTTCTTGATTTTTATTGAGATTATTCAATTGATTATTTGAATTTTTACTATATCTTTTTTGATAAAAAATAATAACTAATAAAATTATTAACAACCCTACTCCTGTAAAAATAAAAATTTTTTTCATTTTTTTATTTTCTAAATTACTGTCATAAAATATGCTAGTAAAATTTTTTGTTATTTAAAAAATAATTATAACAATAAATAATTGTTATTGATTTAAAATTTCGTAAAGATAAAATTAATTGTAAATATATTCTAAAACTATTCTTTTATTTTTTTAATATTTTCCAATATCTCGATTATTGATCTTTAAAGTATTTATCTTTTTATATTCTCAATTCCATCCCTGTTTAATAACTCGCCAAACGATTTGTTGTTGGGGGATGTTTATTGGTCCTTGAGGGGTTTGTTGGGGGACATTTTGCTCAATTTTTTTAAAGGCCATATTTATTTCAAATTTATTTGAAACTTCAATGCTTTCAACATAAGCGATTTTATAGCTCTGATTTTCTCCTTTAGCAAATTCAGCCTCTGGATTCCAAACACTTTTCATATTCATTTCTTTTTCATATTCATCATAGATATCAGTCATTAAATCAGAAAGTTCTTTGTCAGCAAAAACCACTGTTTTTATCCCCAAGTCTTCTCTAGCCTCTTTTCTGCCAATAAAATATTGGTGAGAATAAAGTTTTTCGGTCAAAAATTCAATCACCTTTTCAATTTCCTCTTCTTTTATTGCCTCCTTATGACTTTTTAGAAGTCTTTTGGCTAAAATTTTAATCAGATTATGAGTTCGGTTAATGTTTCCTAAGGCTAAAGGGTGAATTGAAGGGTTGGCATCAACGAATTTTTTGAAAATTTCCGTCAATTCAGCATCGTTTTTGATGCCGAATTTATTTTTAGCTAAATCAAAATAGGCCATCACATCTTCAACTGAAATTGGAATTCTGTTTTGAGGGTTTTTTGGATCAACGGGGTTGAAAACATTGGAGGTGGAAGGGTCGATTGGCGAAAGTTCACTCATGTCACTCATCACAATTTCATCCGCTCCCAAAGAAATCATTGTAGCAGCGCTGTGAGCCTTGTAGGGGATGATTACTGAGAAGTGGTTGCAATATTCTCTGACCATAGAAACTAGTCGCCAGGGCACCATTGTATCTCCTCCAGAACTATAAAGCACCAAATCAATCTTCTCTGTCTTCCCAATTTTCCTCAATTGCTGACTGATGATAGGAATAATGTCCATGGCCACTCGAGCGTTAACTGGTCCTTGACGATCACTAGTGACATAGGTGATGACTTTTGAATTTCTGTTTTGTTCTATTTTTTTAATTATTTCTTGAGTATTCATTTTATTCCTTATTATTTATCGTGCTTGAATATATTCTCATCATAACATTTTTATTAATAAAATCAATTTAAATTTATAGATATTCCATCAATTCAAAGATTCAAATTAAAAACTATTTAGTTTAATTTGAGCTCAACTTCAATAAATACTGTAGTTTAATTTAAGAAAAACTAAATTTTTTAATCAAATGTTAAATCATTATTTAAATAATGATTTAACATTACAATTCATAAACAATATAATTTATAATTATTTATAATTAAATCGTAGCTCTACTATATGCTAGAGGATAAGAGAAGATTTAAAAAATAAATGGTGTTTAAAATACTGCCTTGAAATTAAAATAAGGTGATATAAGTTTACATCACCTTAAAAAATTTAATTAATCTTTTTTGTTTTTGGAAAATTTTTCAGGATTTCGAAAAATTATAGAACAACCTTTACAAATACAATAGACTCTCCATGTTCTTCCTCCAGGACCCAATATTTCATTACTCTCAAATTCCTCTTTATATTTATCACATCCACAAATTGGGCATTTAAAATCAATCTTTTTATTTTTCATTTCAAATCTCCTTCTTGCTCAAAAGACAAAGGATTCTCAATCTATTAGTATTGGAAATAATTTTTAAAAAATTCCCCAAATCTCCCAGTTTCGGGGTTTTTTTTGAGTTTTCTCTACAACATTTTTCTTTCATTTTTCTATTAGAATATCAATACACATTGATATTCTAAATCTTCTCAAATTTTTGTCAATTCCAAAATTTTAGAATTTTTTGATTGTAATCTCTGATCAAAAAAATACTCCCGTCCAATGAAGCACGGAAGTATTTAAAAATTTAGCTTAAATTAAATAAACTATTTTTATTGCACTTGATAACCCTCCCAATAACCAAGCAATAAATCATGCGTGAAAAAATCCTTTAAGATTGGGACTTGCTCTTGAGAGGAAAAGATTAAGCCAAGTTTATCTTTAGCATATTCATAAGCTTCCTCTATAACCACTAAACCATCTTGACCTGTAACTCCAGGGTAATTATAACCGTCCTCTGTTCGATAATCCCAGCCAATTTGATTATAGCCATCTGCCCAACCACCACCAACACCATCATAGCCTCGCATACCGTTTTTTACAAAATAATGCGTAAAAAGGCCCTCTCCTTGCTCACCGGTTGAATAAACATAAGCATTTTTTTCCTCTTCAGTCGCAGCTATGAAAACTCTTCCGACACCATTTTCATCTGTATTAAATCCTTCCATCACGTCATTCATTCCCTCTGCTTTACAGGTGTCAAAAATAAAAGTGATTCTTTCGGTTTCAAAGTCCTCAAAAACTTCTTTCAATTCGTCATCCCAAATGTATTCGAATTGTCCTTCCATTTGGTTTTTATTTTTATTTTCAATTCCGTTATGAACAAGTAAGGCTTCATCGAGATCTTCAGTACTTCCCTCCAAATTCGCAGTTACTCCGTGGCCGCTAAAAAAGAAAACCACTTGACTGTTTGTTCCGGCTTCTCTCTTTACAGTCTCTATTGCATTCATAATATTAGTTTTGCTAGCTGGATAGGAAATTACATCTTCTCCATCAGTGCTCACAGAATCCATTGCAATATCTCTAAATAAATGAATATTTTTAGTTGGAAACCCATATTCAGTGTGAAGAGCCCTGGTCATATTGACAGCGTCACCATCTGAATCGCAGATATCACTGTATTCTAAAAAGTCTGGATAGTCACATATGCCAATGACAATGGCATGCTTATCAACTAAAGGCCCCGCCCCAAAAATTCCAGTTGCTGAAATGGTTGGTGTCTCTCCGGCTGCTTCTACCGTTGCAGTACAGCTTTTTGTTTCACTATCTAAAACACAATCCCAACTAATGCTCTCACCTGCTACTGGAAATACTGGCTCTAGATCAACTGTGCCAATTGCACAAAGATCCCCGTCAAAACTGGTCACTGTGCTTTTGTAAACTGTAGCAGCTGGACCACATTCTGGCTGTGAATCTTGAATTTCGGTTTCTTCTCTATAGGCGATGCAAGGAACTTCGACTAGCACACCTTTATTGCAAGAAGTTCATCGGCTTTTTTATTTTTCTTAAATTTTTCAGCATCGACGCCCTTTAATAAAGTTCTAGGATGAATTTTTATATTTTTTGCCTGTATTTTGCCATTTTCAGATTTGTTTTCATTGCCCTGTGATTTATTATTATTTGCCAGAACACCCGTCAAGGCGGTGAAAGCAAACACTGCTACTATTAAAATTCCAATAATTCCATACTTTTTCATTTTTGTTTGATTATTATTTAAATATTTCTCGTCAACTAAACTCCAAGATTTTTTATATCATATTTTATTATATTGTTAATTATTATTTTAAAAATTACTTCTTATTTGTTTCAGTTTCTATTTTTTATTAAGAAATTTTATTTATTATATCACATTATAATTTTGCAGTAAAAACAGTCCTTAGAAGTGTTTCCTATTAATATAGACTAAATTCCACCAATATTTCCCCAAAAAATAGCCGCCGACAATTCCGATAATTGGAAAAGTGTATTGAACCCAAATTGGCAAAGCACACCAACCTACTCCAAGAAAATAGGTTCCTTGAATCGAGAGGTTGTTGGCGAAGGCATAATTTAAATAAAAAACTTCCGCTAAGGCGTGAAGAATAAAGGACAACAAAAGTCCCAGAAAAATAGTTAGGCTAATATAAAGACACTTTTTAGTTTTAGTTTGTTTTTGTTTTTTCATTTTTACTTGACCCGTTAAATTTGTTCCAAACAAAATTTGGGGCAATATTTAACTGG
>JAGYNP010000064.1 GCA_018399935.1 Candidatus Moraniibacteriota bacterium | reverse complement strand
AATAGCTTTGGGATTCAAATTTCTGCTAATTGATTAGGAAAGGGGTTGTCATCTCTAATTCCTCAAAAAAAATCAATTAGTCATAAATCTCAACAAGTTCAGTCTCAAAAAAAATCAAATGAAACTGAAGATAAGATGAAGTTTAATTATCAAGATTATGAGAGTGAATCTTCAATAAAAGATTTTTCAAAAAAGGATATTGATAAAAAAAACATAAAAAAAGAAGAGTTGGTAATGGAAGTAGCTTTAAATGAGATTAAAGCTAATCCATTTCAACCTAGGAAATATTTTAATGAGGAAAAATTAGAAGAATTAGCTTCTTCTATTAAAAAACATGGAGTGATTCAACCATTAATAGTTACCAGAAGACCAGAGGGTGGTTTTGAGTTAATTGCTGGCGAAAGACGTTTTAAAGCTTCTAAATTAAATGGTTTAACAAAGGTTCCAGTAATTATAAAAAAAATTAGTGATAAGGAAAAAATGGAATGGGCTTTAGTAGAAAATGTTCAAAGACATGATCTAAATGCTGTTGAAGAGGCTGAGGCCTATCAAGGTTTAATTGATAAATTTAATTATACTCAAAATGAAATTGCTATTCAAATCGGTAAGAGCCGATCATCAATTGCAAATACTTTGAGGCTATTAGAACTTTCAAGTAATTTAAAGAAAAAATTAAAATTAGGAGAAATAAGTGAAGGTCATGCTAGAGCTTTATTGAGCTTAGATGATCAACAAAAAAGGGAAATTCTAGCTCAAGAAGTAAGTAGTTCAGGTTTGAGTGTTAGAGATCTGGAAAAAAAAATTAAAAAAATTAAGAATCCGGTCTTTTCTTTTGGTGATAGTAATTTTTCTAAAGATCCAGATGTTTTGGAAGTGGAAAATAAAATAAGTCAAGCTTTGGGAACCAAGGTTGATATAAAAAGGGGTAAAAAAGGAGGAAGATTTGTTTTAAATTATTATTCAGAAGAAGAATTCAATAATCTATTTAATAAATTAATTTCCTAAAAAATTTGAATGTTTAAATTTTTTGAACCTGAGGATGAATACAAAACTGAAAAAAGAAGAAAATACAATTTAAATACAAAAATTAATTTGATATTTTTTTTAATTGCTTTTTTTAGCTGTTTGATTTTTGCTGTTCAGAAAGATTTTATTAGATTTTTTGAAAAAAATGATTTTAAGGAATTTTGTTTTAACAATAATACTTATTCTTCTGAAGATTTGATAGAATATCAGTATTTAAAAGCTGAAAAAGCGTTAAATGATCACTTGCTTAATTTTAAGGATTTGGATGGTTATTTAAATTCAGAAATTGTTTTTAATGTTAAACAAACTCCAGAAATACATTTATATATAGATAAAAGCTCTTTAGATAAGAAGAGATTGCCAGAATCTATTTGTGGTTATAAATTAATAATAAAAAATGAATGATAATAGAGATTTTCACTGATGGAGGGAGTCGAGGTAACCCAGGTTTAGCTGGGATTGGAGCGGTTATAAAAATTAATGGTCAAGTTAAAAAATATAGTCAATTTATAGGAGATAAAAAGACTAACAATGAAGCTGAATATAAGGCTTTAATTTTTGCCTTAAAAAAAACTAAACAGTTAATTGGAAAAGTTAGCGCCAAAAAAGCTGTTTTGAAGTGTTTTACTGATTCTGAATTAATGGTAAAGCAGTTAAATCATCAATACAAATTGAATAATGAAAATATTAAAAAGATGTTTCTTGAGATTTGGAATTTGATGTTGGATTTTCAGAAAGTTAGGGTGGTTCATATTCCGAGAGAGGAAAACAAGGAAGCGGATAAATTGGCCAATAAAGCTATGGATGAGAGGCTTTTTTAAATGGCTAAATGGCTAATTGTTAAATTACTGGAGGGTCTAATTACTGGAAAAAAAAGAGGGTTTTGGGTGGAAACCCACCAAAACCCCCTTGGTTTTGGTGGGTTTAAGTGAAAACTAAACACTAAACCCTAAATTTTAATAATAAAAATACTTAATACTTAATACTAAAAAAGTTATGAGAATAATAATTTTAGCTGGAGGGGGAGGAACCAGACTTTGGCCAATGAGTAGAAAAAATAAACCTAAACAATTTTGTAAACTAACTGCAGAGAAGACTATTTTAGAAGAAACTTTAGAAAGGTTTAAAGATTGGCCACAAGAAAAAATTTATATTGCTACTACTAAGAATTTAATAAAACCGCTAAAGAAAATTTTACCTAATTTTCTTGAAGAAAATATAATCTTAGAACCTAATAAAAGAGACACCGCACCAGCTATGGGTTATGCGGCCTTGAAACTTTCATTAGAAGATGAAAATGAACCAATTGCTTTCATTCCTTCTGATCATTATGTTGGTCAGGTGGATAAATTTATAAAATCTATCCGAAAGGCCGAAGAAGTCATTAAAAAAACAGGAAAATTGCTTGATATTTCAATTCATCCTACTAATCCTAATACTGCCTTGGGTTATACTAAAGTTGGCAAAAAAGTTTTGGAAAAAGATGGTGTTGAGTTTTATCAATTTGAAAGTCATAAAGAAAAACCAGATTTCAAGACAGCTCAAAAATATTTGGAAGACGGAAGTTATCTTTGGCATGCTAATTATTATATGTGGAGCCCTAAGTTGTTTTTAGAGGCTTACAAAAAGCATTCTCCTAAAATCTATGCTGATTTGATGAAAATCAAAAAGGCTATAGAAAAAGGGAACGAAGAAGATGTTGATAAGATTTATAATCAAATGGAAAAAATTTCCATTGATTATGCTATTATGGAAAAAATGTCTCCTGGGAATGTTTTGATTATCAAGGGAGATTTTGATTGGAAAGACATTGGAGCTTGGGATACTTTGCATGAAAATCTAATGACTAAAACTGATGAGAAGCGAAATTTGGTTCGGGGAGAGCGGTTGAATATCGATACTTCTAACTCAATTATTTATGGCGGAGAAGAGAAATTGATTGCTACTATTGGTTTAGAGGATATTGTCATTGTCGATACTAAAGATGCATTGTTGGTTTGTTCAAAATCCAAAGCTCAAGACATCAAAAAATTGATTAAGGAGTTGGAGGAGAGGGGAAAGAAGTATTTATAATAAAGATTTAAGAGAGATTTAAGAATTAAAAATCCCTAAAAGGGATTTTTAATTTATTTTTAGATTTTAGGTTGTAATTCTTAGTTTTGATTAGAAGTATATTTCCAAATTAACATTGAATTATTAGTGAAGGTAGTTTCGATTAGTTGGTAATTTTCTCTGATGTAGTTACGAGTTTTTCCATTGATATAGTCGTAGTCATTGGTGTTGATGACTAGCCAGAGGGGTTTGTTTTCTGCTTCCAGAGTCTTTAATTTTTCTAGGGTTAGTTTGGCATCTGGTTTGTTTTCACCACCAAAGTCAAAAACTGGGATGTTAGCCTTGGCATAGTAATAGTTTCTGAAATCTCTGGTTATCAAAACCGCATCTTTTTCTCGGTGTCTTAAATAATAATCCAAAACTTCCTTATAATTAGAATGATCCCATTTTCTCTTTTCGCCATAGAAATGTTCATTTCCAGAGAAGAAGTTGAAATTATAGAACAAAATAAGGAAATAGGAAATTATCCCGACAGTTAGAGCTATTTTTCGAGGATTGGTTTTTTGGAAAAATTGATACCATTTTTTAGGTAAAATTAAGTTAGTTATTTGTTTTGAAATAAAATAAATTCCAGCTGCGATGATGATGGTTTGAAAAGTTTGAATAAAATAAATATATTGAGGACCAGAAGATCTATCCCAAATAAAAATGGCAGACAAAAATGGGACTAAGAAAGAAAGAAGTAACCAGATGTTTTTTTTAGGAGATTTGCTTATCAAATCAATTGTTCCGAAAACAAAAAAAGTTATGGCCAACAGCCAGTGACTGTAATCTGTTGTGATGTTATCATAGTGACCAAAATTGTTTTCCATAAAACCAATAAAACCCGAAGCATTTTTCAGATAGCCAAGAACTGACAAAAGGATTAGTGCAATTAAAGGTAAAATCAAAAGTAGAGAATATCTGTTTTTTATTTCTCCATTTTTTCTCCATTCATAAATAGCGAAAACTAAAATATAAACAGTGATGACTGGAAAGATATTGATGGTTAAAAAATGGGTGGCAAAAGAAAGGATTAGTAGTAATAAAGCTGGAATGAAATAATACCAGTTTAATTGAGTTTTTTGAGAAAATTTTTCGATAATGTTTTTATTTTTCTTGGGAAGAGTTTCCAGGAATTGATAAATAAAAACTGATAAAATCAAATAAATCGGAGCAAACATTGAATACATTCTTAAATGGCGGTCAAAGCTGAGTGCTGAAATACTGATGGCCCACAAAAAGGCTGTCAATAGGGCAATAATTAGACTTCTGGAATAAAAATAACCAACAAAAAACATTGAAATTATTCCAATCATTCCCCAAAAAACGCTGATTAAGCGGAAGTTGAATTCAGTCGGAGCCATAAAATCCATTAATTTACTGACTTGCCAATAATAGACTTGACCTCGAGTATAGTCTTGGTCGGTTAACTCTTGTTTGTTCCAGTCCCAGAATTTCCATTGTCCAGTTTGATTGTGACCATATGCAATTCTAACTCCAATGTGTTCGTCGGCTTTTAAAGAAAGATAATCTAATTTATAAATTCTTAAAAAAATCCCTAAAAATAAAATTCCAATTAAAATTAGTAATGCTATTTTCCATTCTTTTGTCGTTGATTTTAAAAATTTAAATTTCATATTTATTTTCTAGTTAATTATTCGATTTAATTTTAACCTTATTTTTAAAAATTGACAATTATAATAATTGGTTTTAAATTGATGTTAGGTTTTTA
>JAGYNP010000063.1 GCA_018399935.1 Candidatus Moraniibacteriota bacterium | reverse complement strand
GGATCATAACCGCAATAAAGTTTTATTTTCTTTCCAGACATCAACAATTCTTTAAGCTTTTTCTTGTCATTTAAAATCTGTTCCACTCCTCGATTCAAAACTTGTTCTACTTGTTTTTCATCAGTTATAATTGTACTCATAAAGATTTTCGATTTAATTTCTAAATATTATTTTAAAAATTCTACTACTTTGAATTAAATTGTAAAATTTTGTATCAGTCCTCAGTTTTAGTGAAAAATCTAAGTTACCAACTTCCACCGCCTCCACCGCCTCCGCCTCCGCCAGAGGAACCGCCCGAAGAAGATGAACCGGGGGAAACTGAAGCCGCTTGAGTTGCGGAAGTAAGACCTGAATTAATCGTGCTAGCAAAAAAAACAGGGCTAAAAGAGTTAGCTGAACTAGAATGATACCAATTTGGTTGTTCTTTAGCAATTCCCTCAAAAGCCTTGGCCCATTTATCAATATTTCCGAAAATCATGGCGTAAGGCAAATTTTTTTCAAAAATATTCTCCTTGGCATTAAACTCAGCTCGATACTTCTCGGCTACATCAATATAATGTTTATATCCCTGAATCTCCCAATAAACCTCCGCTCCTTTTTGGGTTTTTTTGGACATAAACACTCCAAATAAAATTACTATCGGTAAAGATAAAATTGAACCAAAAACTAAGTCCAGTCTATCCCCAAAACCTCCGAGAAGAATTACTCCGAAAAAAACCGCCATCCCAGTAACAAAATAAAACCCTCCTTTATTCACTAACTTAGTTTCAAAAAAACCTTTAGTGTTAAGTTTATCTTTTATTTTTTCACCAGCTAATTGAACATTTTTATAAAAACTATTCTTTTTATCCGCCAATTTAATTTTGCCCAATTTTTTAGAACCGAATAATCCTTTTAATAATTCTTTTTCATGTCCTGTTAAGTCCTGGGTCTCACTCCAATCTTTCTTGTTTTTTAATTCATACTCAAACTCATCTTTCTTTTTCTTTGAAAATTTGACGACCTTCCAAATAAAAACTATAGGGATTGGAATAAAAAATAAAATTCCAATCATATCGACATCCCGTGAACTCAAAAAAACAACCAATACACTAAACAGGATTAGTCCAAAAGGTATTATCAAAATTAAACGAAAAATTTTAACCATACTGCTACGAGTTTTTTCTGTCTCATGAATATCCAAATATCCCTTAACCGCTAAATTAATAATATCCGCCGTCACAAATTTAGCTGAATACTTTTCCTTTAATAAATATCCGACTTCCCCTGGAGTTAAATTATTCGGGGCTTCATAATGAGCGATAGTGGTTTTATTCAAATCGATCTCCTTTCCTTTTCTCCACCAAACAACATACATCAAAACAAACACTCCCACCGGCAATCCAAAACCCCAATTATCCGCTAAAAACATCAATATATATTCCTTTCTAGTCGGCTCATAAATCTCTCCTTTGGGTAAATGAACTGCCACAGTTAAGCCTTGATGACTATTCAACTTTTTTGTAGCTACAAAAAAAACTTCTTTTTCTTTTTCGTTAACTAAACAGTTTTTTTCTTTAGACCCAAATTCACCCGTAAAACAAACTCCGCTGTTTTCAAGATACTTCATTCCAGGCTCAAAAGCAACCACTGTCGAGGCCTTATTGATTGTCGTTGGCCAACCAGTGCCAACTGGATTCCAATAAATTTCATCGTGATCCTCGAAATATCTAACTCCTCTTTCGATTTCGTATTCAATAAAATATTTTTGATCCCCGATTATTTCCAAATCAGGATCCCCGATTTTTAAAACCTTATCATTTCCAGAACTGCTAATTTTGTAAGGAACTGCTCTTCCCTTCTCATTTTGAACCGATAAAACTTTTAAATTCATATTGTATTTAAAGCCGTTATCGTTCTCGTATTTAACTGGAATATTTCTAAAAATTCCATGCCTTTTTTCGCTAAAATTAACAGCTATTATCTCCTCAACCTCCAAGGTCGCGTCTTTTTTAACTAAAATATCAACTTTAAAATCAGTTATCACAAAAGCCCCTCGATTTTCCAAAGCCGATACCGGAACAGCCAAAATCAAACTTCCTAAAATAACGAAACTCCACCAAATCTTTTTAAACATAGATTTTAAAAAATTATTAAATTTTTTATTTTAATTTTTTTGTTTTAATTATTTTTACTTATGTCATTCCGAACTTGATCCGAGATCCAGACATTCTAACTTTTGAAATTTAGACACCTCAATAAAAATTTCAAATTAAAAATTCTCACATTTTTTCCAAAGTCTCTATTCCAAGTAAACTTAATCCATTTTTCAAAATCTGACTAGTTCCCATTATCAAAGCTAATCGAGCGTTTTTTTTGTTTTCACTTTCAGCTTTCTGAATAGAACAATTTTCATAAAAACAATTAAATTTCTGAGCTATTTCATAAAGATAATTACACACAAGATGAGGGCTAATCTCTTGACCAGCTCTCAAAACCACATCTGGATAAATTACTAAAGCATTAATCAATTGTCGTTCTTCTTTTTTTTCAAATTTAATTTTCGTAAAATTTAAATCTTTCCAAAAAAAATCCTGTCCATTTTTTTCTATAATAGATTTAATTCTAACATACGAATATAAAATAAAAGGACCCGAAAAACCATTCAATTTAATAAAATCGCCTGAATTATAATTAATATTTTTATGAAATTCATGAGAAAGAATTAAAAATTTTAAACCCGCCAAAGAGACTCTATTAATAATTTCCCTTTTTTGTTTCAAAGAATAATTTTTATTTATTGCAATTTTTTCTTCAGCCAATTCTTGAGCTTCTTTGATAATGTCCACACATTTAACAGTCTTACCCATTCTAGAACTAGTTTTTTTACCTTCTATCAAAAGCCAACCAAAAGGAATATGCTTATATTTACCTTCAAATTTTTTATTAATTTTACCTAAAATTTTAATAATAGCTTTAAAATAATCATTCTGCTCTACTGAAGTTGTTACTATTGCTAAATCCAAATTATACTCAGAAAACTTTTTGTGAGCTAAAGCCAAATCTTTGGCCGAATAAGTTGGCACTCCTTCTTTTGTTAATAAAACCCAATTATTTAAACCTTCCTTTTCACCATCATAAATAATCGCTCCTTGGCTTTCCTTGAAAATTTTTCCTTTATTTTTTTCAACTATTTCAAGAGCCTCTTTGTAAATCTCACTTTCTGGATATTGTCGATCATATTCAATCCCTAATTGAGCAAAAACTGCATTTTGATGCTCAATACTCCAATCTCTAATTTTCTGATACCACTGATAATTTTTATTATCAACCTTGTTATAAATATCCTTATTAACAACTCTAATTTCTTTTTCTACTTTAAAGTTGTCCTTAAAAGCTAATGAAGCTTTTACATAAACCTCATTAACTAACTTCATTTTTTCATCGTTACTCCAATTTTCAAAATCTTTTGGTAATTTTTCTTGTTGCATCCCCCAAGTAGATTTAGCCACATGCATACCAACATCTCCGAAATAATTAGCCTTTATAACTTCATAACCCAAAGCTTCAAACAGTTTAACTACTGACAAACCAGAAACAGCACTTTTTAAATGTCCCACCGTAATAGCTTTATGAGTATTAGGTTGACCAAATTCCACCATTACCTTTTTTCCTTGACCTAAATCAGAAAAACCATATTTACTAGCCTGCTTTTGGATTTTCTTTAAAGTTTCTTGATAAGCTTTTTGTCCAAAATAGAAATTAATAAATCCTGGTTGAGCTACTTCCATTTTTTCAATCTGATAAAGACATCCTGAGTTTTTTGAAATATCTTTTCTAATGACTTCAGCAATTTCCATTGGACTTTTCTTTATTCTTCCAGCTAATTTCATCGCCACATTAGTGGAATAATCCCCAAATTTCTCTGGAGCTTGATTTATTTCAATATCTTTGATTTTTAAACCACAATTCTTCCAATTTGTATCAACAACCTCCAGAATTGCCTTTCTGATTACTTCTTTCATTTTTTTCTAATCGGCTAAATTGTTTCAAAAAAATTTGAAACACTATTTAACTAGACTTAAAATTTACCTCTTTATTATACTTCAATAAATCAAGAAATCAAGAATAATAATTAATAGTTACTATTTAAATCTTGATTTAAAACTCATTCTATGCTAATATTTTTTTTGTTTTTACAAATAGTATCTAAATCACAACAGAGGAGGAAACAAGGTGGAAAATAATTTTTTGAAAGACTTTCTCTTTTTGAGTTTAATTTTTTTGATTTTTTTGTTTTTGAAACATAAGATTAAACAAAAAATTGAAATTAGAGAAATTAAAAAAGAAATTAAAAGGTGGTGGGAAGACTCAGGCAATAAAGAAATTATATTTCAAGAAAAAATTAGATTCTTTCTGGAAGAATATCCCAATAACAATCCTGAAAATAAAAAAGAGTTAGAAAGAAATCAAGAAATTTTAGAAGAAATCAAGAAATTTTTTGAAAGAAATTTTTTTGAAAATAACAAACTGTCTTCTTTATCAAGAAAAGAAATAGGTGATATATTAGAAAAAAAGAAAGAAAAACTTTCTTTCCTTTAATAGTCCAATTCAAAAACCTCTAGATAAAAATTCTAGAGGTTTTAATCTATTTACATTATTTTCAACTAAACACTTTATTTAAATTTTAAAAATTTTAACTACATTTTTCATTAATTTATTTTCTTTATATTATTTAAAATTTTCCATAATTCAATAATTACTAACTATTTAAAAACATTACTTTAAAAATTTTATTTAGCTTTTTCCATCAAATAATCTATCTGGGAAGATAAAAATTTAAAAACGCCTTCAGCTTCACTTGTTCTCGGAGTAATTCCCGGCAATCTATTAATCTCCATAAGATAGGGTAGCTTAGTATTTCTATCAATGATTATATCCGATCTTGACCAAGATAAACCCAAAGCGCTACTAGCCTTTAATGCCATTTTTTTTATTTGTATTGGAATTTTTTTTGAATCTACAAAAACTTCTCTAGCTCCATTGCAAGTATTATTTCTAAATTCTCCCAAACAAGGATAGCTTTTTTCGCCAGAAACCACTTTTCCATTAGCAACTAAAATCCCCCAATCATAATTGTTAGGAATAAATTTTTGAAATAAATATTTTTTATATCTAGGCAACTCATTTAATTTTTCAATTAATTCATTACTTGTGTTAACTAAAATAGAATAAGCTCCTCGAGAACCCTTGGTGTCTTTTATTACCAGTGGATATCCACAAAAATTTTTAATTTGTTTTAATTTTTTTTTAACTTCCTTACTTCCAAAAAATAATGTATCTGGTGTTTTAATTTTATTTAAAGAAAAAAGCATATGATCAGTTATTTTAGAAGTTCCCTTTTCTACATAAGTGTGAGGTATTTTTGATTTTTCTAAATACAACTTAACAGCATAGGCTAAGTCCCTAGAAAGCCAAGAAGAAGATAACCAAATAAAAGAAAAATCTCTCAAATCCACTCCCTTGTGAGTAATTACAAC
>JAGYNP010000062.1 GCA_018399935.1 Candidatus Moraniibacteriota bacterium | reverse complement strand
AACCTAAATAATTTTTACCTAATTCTGAATTATTTCCAGAATAATTTTCGGGCCTAGGAGAATAACTGTCTTTCCACTTTTTCCAAAGAGCATTTTTAGTTTCAAGATTCAAAACAACATGATCGCTAACTTTAAGTTGATCTTCGATCGTTTTTCCGATAATCTTCTGATCACTTTTTTTAATTTGTACTTGTTCTTGAGATTCTAATTTTTTGTTATTTTTTTTATCAATTTCTTTATCTTTATCTTTTTCTTGATAATTATCTTTATCCTCATTATCCAAAATTTTCAATAATTGTTTTCCTCCTAAAATTCCCAAAAAATTAGTTATTCCAAGTTTAATAAAATCTCTTCTGTTTAATTCTCTTTTTTCTTTTAATTCTTTTTTATTATCTTTACTATTATCTTCTGACAAAACTTTGATTTCTTTTGCTTTGTCTTGTTTTATTTTGGAGATTCTAGCTTCCCTTTTTTTTAATAAGAATAAGTCTTCTTCAGAAAGTAATTCTCCTTCCTTCTGTCTTTTTGTTAACTCTTTTATTTTTTTAGATTCATCTAAATATTTTTTTGAATCAATAATCAAATCATTACTTATTTTTCTTTTTTTATCAATCTTTTTTTCAAAATAAAAATCTTTTATTTTTTCCATAAAATTTAATTAAATAAAATACTTTAAAAATACAAACAAAAAAACCTTCTTTTTTACTACTATTTTAAAATTAAAACTAATTTAATTTCTTGATAGCTAACTTTTTCTTCTAAATATTCAAAAATAGATCTTAATTTAACTTTACCGTTTATCAAAAAATCCTCTTCTTTTTTTCTTTTTTTAATTTCCTTAATTGCTCTTTTAATTAATTGAATATTTTTTTCTTTTGGTTTTAGTTTAGAAAAATCTATTTGATAATCTTTTTTTTTAATTTGATCTAGATGTTTAATAATCGTATCTTCAGCCAAGCCTCGTTCTTTCATAATTTGATTTAAAGTTTTCCCCTCTTCTACTAATTTTTTGGTTATTTCTATTGTGCTTATTTTTTGTAATTTTTTAAAATTATTTTTAGATTCTTTTTTTAATTCTTTTTTTTGCTTCTCTATTTGTTCCTTATTTACCACACCACCCTTAGACAAAATAAATTCTTGAAACATTTTATTTTTTTCTTCTTCAGAAAAACTTTCAACTTTTCTTTTAATTAAATTTGAATCTTTTTGAATCTTTTTATCATTTTCTAAAACCAATTTATCCACCATCAAAGCAATATCATTTAATCCTAACAACCTTAAACCTTGAATAGAACGAACTCGAGACAAAGCCACATAACCTTGACCAACCTCAAAAGTTTTAGAAAGATCTATTTCTGCTCCATCTAAAGTCATTCCTTGAGATTTGTGAACAGTTAAAGCCCAAGCTAATCTCAAAGGAACCTGTTTAACTGTCGCTACCACTTCACCTCTATCATTTTCTACTTCCCAACGTTCTCTCTTAGCTAGAATTTTTCTTCCAGAAAAAATCTTAACGATTGGTCCATCCCCATAACGACTAAAACCAATTACCCTTCCTAAAGTTCCATTAACATAACCTTTCTCATAATTATTTTTAACAAAAATAACTAATGCTCCAATTTTCAATTTCAATTCTGGGGAGACTAAAGAGGTTTTAAAAATTTTTTCTTTATGTTTTTTAGCACCATTACCTTCTGAATCAAAACAAACCATATCACCTCCTAATCGATCTAATTCTTTCTGGTTAATTCTGTCCACATCAGCATTATGGGTGTAAAGTCTAGTTACTTTTAATCCATCAGAAAATTCTCTTTGATAACAACTTTCAAAAAGTTCCATAGAATCTGAAGAAACAGTTCCCGACCTAATTTCATCTAAAATTTTTATTAAATCAAAATCATCATGTCGAAATTTTTCATCTAAATAACAAATTTTAAAATCAGCTAAATCCCACAAAAAAGTTTGCCAAATAAACCTTTCCTCTCTCAACCCTTTTGAAATTGGTGGAAGTTGAAAAAAATCTCCCGACAAAACTACCTGAACTCCACCAAAAGGTCTTTCTGATTTCTTGAATTTCTTCAGAATTTTATCAATTGTTTCAAATAAATCAGGAGAAATCATTGAGACTTCATCAATAATCAAAACTTCTAACTGACTTAAACGACTTTTAATAAACTTTTGATTTATTAAAAAATTTATCAAACCATCATTAACCCTTTCTTTTATTCCCAAACCAAAAAATGAATGAATTGTCATTCCATTAATATGAGAAGCTGCAATACCAGTTGGAGCCAAAACAACAGGAGTAATTTTTCGATTTCTTAAATATTTAATATATTTATTCAAAAGAAAAGTTTTTCCCGTTCCTGCCGAACCAGTTAAAAAAACATTCCTACCTGTTTTTAAAATCTCCATAGCCGTGTTTTGTTTCATTTTGGTTAAATTGTTAAATTGTTTATGTTTTTATTTTCATTAATTATTGAATATTCCTATTCTTTAAAATTATAATTTATCATAACAGTTTTTTAGATTTTTTTGAAATCTTTTTTTCAAAATTACTAAAAGTATAGTTGTTATTAGGAGATTTTAAGAGATTTTTCTGGTAAGATTTTAGCATTAACAAATACTAAATATCCTAATAATATAAGTATAAATGGCCTTCGGACTCCGAGACCCTCATCTTCACAGATGAGGGATCGTTTTTTATATAAAACTATATTAGTTTTTTGATTCTTTTTCTAACCTCATTAAATTCTTTCTTGGGCAAAACTCTAATTTTACGAATTAATCTTTTACTTGAAATTAACCTTAATTGAGATAAAATTAAAACCGATTTTGGATTACTACAATTTAGTTTCATATAATACTTTCCTTTTTTAATTTTTGTAGTCAACAGTAGAGACCAAAAAATATCTTTATTAAATTTCCGCAAGACCAAAACAGGCCTTTCAAAATAATAATTCTTGCCGTTTTGTTCAAATCCAATATTTGCACCCAAGCTAGCCCACCATATTTCTCGGTCTCTATAATAAATTTCTCGGTCTATAAATTGAATTTTAATTTTCAATTTATACCATCTTTTAAAAATAACTATTAATTTTTCCATGTATTTTTATTTAAACACCTTGAAAAATAGAAAAAGGGAAAACTTTTTCCACTCTACCACAAATACTAATTCGATCGTCCCTATGTAAAATAATTGGTTGATATCCTTGATTCCTAGATTCTGGCATTAAAACTGGAGTGTATTCATCAATTTTATGAAATTTTTTAATTGTACCTAATCCATTAATAACCGCTACCACTCTGTCCCCTAATTTTGGTTCACCTTTAATTTTCTTAGCTAAAACCAAATCTCCACTCTCGATATTAGCTTTATTCATACTATCGCCTACTGCCTTAATAAAAAAATAATCATTTTTATCACCTTTAATATATTTTTTAGAAATACTAATTAAATCTTCAATATAATCTTCAGCAAAATTTAAAGCTTCCCCACAATTAGCATTTCCTAAAAGTGGAATATTAATTAAATTCTCTAAAGTATCATTAAGCAATCTAACTCCTCGAGCTTTTCCAAATCTTTGAACAAAGCCTTTTTCCTCCAATATTCCCAAATACTGTACCAAACTGTTGTTACTTTTTAATTCCATTCCCTTTTTGTGAAGTTTTGTTCGGAGTTCTTTGAAAGTTGGTGATTTTTGATTTTTTTCTATAAATTCTTCAATAGCTTTCAAAACTTTTTGTTGCTTTTTTGTTAAATTTTTGTTCATATTTTCTATTTTAATAATATAACCATATTCATATTAAAATAAAAAATTTTAATCGTCAAGAATTTCAAAAAAATACTGATTTAAATCAGTATTTAAATCAGTATTTTTTTAATCCTCTTTTTATCTAAATACTCCTACATATCAATACTTAAATTTAATTTTAAATTATAAACTTATCTTAAAACAAAAACAACAACTGATAAGGTTGCTGTTTCTTCAATGTTCGGGAA
>JAGYNP010000061.1 GCA_018399935.1 Candidatus Moraniibacteriota bacterium | reverse complement strand
ATGATAAGATTTAAATTAAGGGAGTATTTTAAAATTCAATATAGATAATTTTAAAATAATAAATTTAACAATAAAATAAAATTTAAAAATAGCTTTATAAGTAATTTAATTAAAATAAATTAAAATTTTAAAATGATAAAAAATAGAAAAAAACCAGTAGTTTTATGTGTATTGGATGGTTGGGGTGAAACTACTGAACGTAGAGGGAACGCAATTTTAAAGGCAAAATTACCAACTATAGAAAAGTTGGATAAGTTTTATCCTAAACTTTATTTGCAAGCTTCTGGTATTGCCGTTGGTTTACCTTGGGGGGTTTTTGGAAATTCTGAAGTTGGTCATCAGTCGATGGGAACTGGTCAGATAATTTATCAAAATTTGCCGATAATTAATACTTCTATTCAGGATGGAACTTTTTTTAAAAATGAAATTTTAAAAGAAAATGTAAAATTTGCTAAGAAACATAAATCTAAAATTCACATTTTTGGTTTAGTTAGTGACGGAGGGGTACATTCTCATATTGAGCATTTATTTGCTTTATTAGAATTTATGAAAGATAATGATTTCAAAGATGTATATATTCATTTTGTGACTGATGGTAGGGATACTGCTCCGCAAAGTGCTGAAATATTTTTAAAGGATTTGGAGGATAAAATTAGCAAAATTGGAGTGGGACAGATTGCTACGATTAGTGGAAGATATTATTCAATGGATAGAAGCAGAAATTGGGATAGAATAGAAAAGGCTTATCAAGCGATGGTTTATGGAAAAGGACAGAGGGCTAAAAATCCTTTGGATGCCATTAAAAGCCAATATGAAAAAAAAATTAATGATGAATTTTTTGAACCAGTTGTTATTGAAAATTCAGAAAATGAACCAATAACTAAAATTAAATCAAAAGATGTTTTTTTGTGTTTTAATTATAGAAAAGATAGAGCTAAACAAATAGTAAAAGCTTTTATTTCTAAAGATTTTGATAATTTTGAAGAAACTCAACTTATTGAAGATATTAAAGTAGTCTGTTTTACTCAATATCAAGAAAATTTAATGGCTGATGTGGTTTTTTCTCCTCAAAAAATAACTTCCAGAGTAGGAGAAGAGATAGAAAAGTCTGGTTTAAGTCAAATTAGAATAGCTGAAACTGAAAAATTTGCTCATGTAACAGTTTTTTATGATGGAGGTATTATTGTGGACTATAAAAACCAAGAAAAAATTCACATTCCTTCTAAGAAAGTCGATTCTTATGCCAAACTACCAGAAATGAGTGCTAAGGAAATAACTAATAAGATTCTTGAAATTTTAAATAGACCAGAAATTCCTGATTTTATTTTAGTTAATTATGCTAACCCAGATATGGTTGGGCATACTGGAGATTTGGAAGCTGGGGTTAAAGCTGTTGAATTTATTGATCAATGTTTAGAGGAAGTTATCAAAAAGGTTTTATTTTTAGATGGTTGTTTGATAGTTACTGCTGATCATGGAAATGTAGAAGAAATGATAAATTTATCAACTGGGGAAAAGGATACCGAACATTCAGTTAATCCAGTTCCTTGCTGGTTCATAAACAATAATAATGTTAAAAAAAGAAATGTTGAAAAAAATAAAGAAAATGAATTTAAGATAAGTGGATTTTTATCAGATTTAGCTCCAACTGTTTTGGATTTACTTGACATTAAAATACCCGAAAAAATGACTGGTGAAAGTCTTTTGCCAGTTTTTTCTGGAGAAATTTTTGTTAACAATGAGAGCCAAGAAATGAACGATGAACAACAAAAAGATTAAGAATCTTAGTCTTTTTGTTTATTTTTGATATTTTTTAGTTGTTGTTAACAGTGATTGCATCAGTTGGACATTGATTAGCGGCTTTATCAGCACATTTTAAATCGTCAGTTGGAAGTGCTTCTGCTTTCATCTTTTCGATATTAAGTTTAAAAGCTTTTGGGCAGATCTCTGTGCATCTACCGCAACCAATGCAAGCATCTTCATTGATAATTATTTCCATTTTTTAAAAGTTAAAATTTACTCTTAAATTTTAACACAACTCTTGAAATTGTTCAAATTGTATGTTATGATTGTCAGGTGTTTTCCAATTTTGTCTAAATCTTTGATTTAGCAACAAAATTGAGAACCCGCCTTGAGCGGGCTAAGCACGATAAAATATTAGTAATTATTTAGTATTAAATTTAATTTTAAGATATTTATATTTAGTAAAATATACTTGATACTTAATACTGAGAAACATGGCGGCTATAGTTCAATGGTAGAACTCCAGTTTGTGGCACTGGCCATGAGGGTTCGATTCCCTCTAGTCGCCCAGAATAAAAAAACACCCGTGAGGGTGTTTTTAATTATTCTGGAGCGACTAGA
>JAGYNP010000060.1 GCA_018399935.1 Candidatus Moraniibacteriota bacterium | reverse complement strand
AATTTAGAAAAAATCAGTGATAAAGAAGATTGGCAGTTTTTTATTTTTTTAAGAAAGGAAAGGATTAATGATTTTAAGCCTAAAAAAAAGAATTTTAAAAAAGTAGAAGCTAATTTTTCTTGGTATAGTTGGGAAGAACAATTTTTTTATCCCTTTTTTTTGAATAGATATAAATTGGATTTAATGCATTTTACTCATTTTAATGTTCCTCTTTTGTATTGGAGGAAAAATATTATCACTATTCATGACTTAATTTTATTTCACTATCCAACTTTTAGGAGCACCACTTTGAGCAAGTTTTATTATTTAATAAAACTTTTGGCTTATAAAATTGTAATTAATATTACTACTTGGAAAGCCGATAGAATAATTGCTATTTCTAATTTTACTAAAAAGGATTTAATTAAGTCACTAAAAATTCCTGATAGTAAGATAGAAGTTGTTTATCAGGGTTGTAACCTGGTTTTTAAGAAAAACAAAAAAAAGACTGATGATATTTTTGAAAAATATGGTATAATGAAACCGTATTTGTTGTATGTCGGAAATGCTTATCCTCATAAGAATTTAAAGCGATTAATAGAAGTCTTTCAGGTTTTTAGAAAGAAACATTCTCAAGTTAATTTGGTTTTAACTGGAGAAAAAGATTATTTTTATCAATGTTTAGAAAAAAAAATAGATTCAAAGAAAAATCAGGGAATAATTTTTTCAGGATTTGTAGAGGAAGAAGATTTAAAAATGGTTTATGATCAATCTGAATTAGTGGTTTTCCCGTCTTTATATGAGGGTTTTGGTTTTCCTCCTTTAGAGGCTTTGGTAAATGGTAAACCAGTGGCTTGTTCTAATAGAACTTCTATGATTGAAATTTTAGGAGAAAAAGTTGAATATTTCGATCCTGAAAGTTCTAAATCAATGTTGAATTGTTTAGAAAAAGTTTATAAAAATAGAAGAAAGGGAGCTAAATTGGATTTAAATAAAATAAAAGAAAAGTTTAATTGGTTTAAAACTGCCAAAAAAACATTAAAGATTTACGACAGTGTTGCAAAATAGAAATAATAAAAAATCAAAAATTGTTGATCTAAGGTCCTATAAAAAATCGGAGTATTTTGATTTGGAATTAAATAATACTTTTGAAGAAGATGAACTTTCATTAGTTGAAGCTTTGAGAGAAGATGAAAAGAAAGTGGAGAGAGTTAATAGAGAGGTTGAAAATAAATTAAAAGAAGAAGCTAGTTCTTTTAATGAGGTGGTTTTTGATAAAATTTTAGAAGGACAAGAATTACCATTTAAAATTGTTTCCGATGGTTTCGGGGTTGAGATTGTTGAAGAAAAACAAAAGAGAATAAGGGAAAAGTTTAAAGAAAGACAAGAAAGACAAGAAAATCTTTTTCGGATTAAAAAAAATTTAAGAACCGAAAATAATCAAGATAAGAAAAATTTCACTAACTTTTTAAAACCAGCTTTAGCTTTTTCTGGTTTTGGTTTAGCTATTTTTTTAGTATTTTTTGTGACTAGATTCATTTCTTACGGATTTCAAATAAAAGATCAAGTGATGGTTAAAGGGGCTAGTGTTGTTTCTGATTTAGATAAAGTTAAAGTTGATTTTCAAAGTAAGAATTTTTCCCAGTTAGTTTTGGACTTTGAGAAAATTCAAAAAGATATTAATTATATTAATACTAAATTAGAGAAAATGGAGGGAGGTTTGCCTGAAATTGTTGGAAAAATTCCTTTTATTTCAAAATATAGTAGTGCTAAGAATTTATTAGAAGCTGGAAATGAAATGGCTAAAGCTATGGTTTTAATTAGTAAATCGGTAGAAGAATTTTCTGAGATAGAAAATCCTTTAATTTTTGAAGAAAACCAATCTTCAATGGGAGATTTTTTCTTAAATCTGGAAAAGCAGATGATATTATCAGAAGAATATTTAAAAACTGCTGAGGAAAAAATAGAAACAGTTGATCCGAGTGATTTGCCAGTAGAATATCAAGCTAAGGTAGAGGAACTTAAAATTAATTTTCCCAAGGCTTTAAAAATTCTTTCAGAATTTAATCAAAAACAATTCATTTTGAAAGATCTATTAGGCTATAATGGTCATCGTAAATATTTATTTTTATTTCAAAATAATCATGAAATGAGAGCTACTGGGGGTTTTATCGGTAGTTATGGAGTTTTAAATATTCATGATGGAGAGATAAAAAATTTTTTTATTGACGGAATATTTAATCCTGATGGACAACTTTCAACTCGGGTAGTTCCACCTAAACCTATTCAAAAAATTTCAACTAATTGGTCGACTCACGATGCTAATTGGTATCCTGATTTTCCGACTTCGGCTGAAAAAATTTCTTGGTTTTATGAAAAAACAGGTGGCCCAACGGTTGATGGAATTATAACCTTAACTCCAACTGTTGTGAAAAAATTATTAAAAATTACTGGACCAATTGAAATGTCTGAATATGGTTTAACAATTAGTGCTGATAATTTTATGGAAAATATTCAGTTTGAAGTTGAAGTTAATTATAATAAAGAAAAAAATAAACCTAAAAAAATTATAGCTGATTTAACCCCTAAAATTTTAGATAAAGTTTTTTCTAAAGATAATTTGAGTGATTTTCCTAAAACTTTGCAAGTTTTATCAGAATCTTTAAATGAAAAGCACGTTTTAATTTATTCTGAAAATTCAGAAATTCAGAAAATGGTTTCTGGCTTGGGTTGGTCTGGTGAGGTTTTAGAGACATCTAGAGATTATTTAATGGTAGTTAATTCTAATATTAATGGCTATAAAACTGATGGAGTAATTGACCAAAAAATAGAGCATAATATTGAAATTGAGAACGATGGTTCTATGGTGGATACTGTTGTTATTGAAAGATTTCACAATGGAGGTAGTATGAAACAATCTTGGTGGAATCAAGTTAATGCTAATTATATGAGGGTTTATGTACCTGAGGGTAGTGAATTATTAGAAGTGGAAGGTTATACTAGAGAAATTATAGACTCTCCTGTAAATTATGATAAACTAGGTTTTAAGAGAGATGAATTAGTAAGTTCTCTCGAAGCTTCAATTGAAGTGGACAGGGAAAGTGGTACGGAAATTTGGAATGAAGCAGGGAAAACAGTTTTTGGTAATTGGGTTTATGTTTCACCTCAAGAAAAAGTCAGAGTAATGTACAAATATAGATTGCCTTTTAAATTAGAGATAGATAGAGAGCAAGAAAAAATGGATAGTTATTCAGTTTTATATCAAAAGCAATCTGGAATGGAGTATTCAGATTTGAAAACAGAGATTAAAATTTCAGGTGATCAGGAAATTTTTTGGAAATATCCAAATGAAATTAATAACGGAGAAAGCGGAATTCAATATCAGACTGATTTAAAAAAAGATAGGTTCTTGGGGATAGTAGTTAAGTGATGTTTTTGATATTTCTGGATTTGAAAAGTATAAATTGGGTTAGAGATATTGTTTTAGTGACAATAATTAGATATTGAGTTTTAATATTAATATTGTGTGTTGGGATATTGATTTGTATTTTGTGTAGTAAATATTGGAAATAAAGTTTAGGATAAGGTTTGCTGAATCCGTGATAGAGTAGTGATTAAATGATTAATTATTTAATATGTCAGATTTGATTTTATCACCAATTAAAGAAATGGAGATTCGAACTTCAAAAATTTCAGGGGCGGTTTCTTTGGCTCAAGGGGTTGCAGATTTTGATACTCCAGAATGTATTAAAAGATGTGCTATTAGTCATATTGAAGATGGGGATGTTTCAAAGTATTCTTTGTCTGCTGGTTTAATTGAATTAAGAGAGGTAATTGAATTTGATCTAAAGAAAAGGGGTATTTCTTATGATTTTGAAAATGAAATTATTGTTACTGCTGGAGCTATTGAGGCTATAACTTCAACTTTATTAGCAATTTTAAATGAAGGTGATGAAGTTTTAATTCCAGATCCAACTTACACTTCTTATCAAGAAGCAATTAAAAATGCTAAAGGGGTTCCTAAATTTATTCCTTTAGATGAAAAAGACAGTTGGTCTTTTCATGAAGAAAAATTAGAGAAAGCTGTCACTAAAAAAACCAAGGCTATTCTATTTTGTAATCCCAATAATCCAACTGGAACAATCTATTCCAGAGAACAATTATTGAAGATTATTGAGATAGCTGAAAAGAATAATTTTTATGTTTTGGTGGATGAAGTTTATCGAGATTTTATTTATGATGATCAAGAATTTTTTTCAATTGGGAATTTTTATAAATTTAGAAAAAGAATAATTTATATTTTTTCTTTTTCCAAGTCTTATTCAATGACTGGTTGGAGAGTTGGTTTTTTAGCTACAGATAAAACTTTAGCTCAAAGAATTTTGGCTAGACATGATGTTTTAGTCACTTGTGCCCCAGTAGTTTCTCAGTGGAGTGCTTTGGCTGCAATTGAAATGGCGGACGAGGATAAAAAATATTTTAAAGATAGTTTTAGAAATAGAAGGGACTTGATTTGTAGTCATTTAGATGGAATGAAAGATTGGTTTGAATATCAAAAACCTTCATCAGCCTATTTTGTTTTTCCAAAATTTACTGAAAAATTAGTTAAAGCTCTTCAACAGGATAAAAGAATTAAAAATTATGAAGCTAAAGATTATCAAAAAAAATCTTTATCATGGAAGCTAGCATTAGAATTATTATATGAAGCTAAGGCAGTGGTAGTTCCTGGACAAGCTTTTGGGCAAGTAGGAGAAAATCATATTAGGATGTGCTTTGGTCGTTCTGAGAATGATATTTTAAAAGTAATGGTTAGAATTAAAGATTATTTAGAAAAAAAATATAACCAAAAATAATTATGAAGAAAATAGTTAAGTTTATAATTGAGAGATATCTAAAATTATTAACGCGAATAATTATTGGTCGTCATAAGCCTTTAGTGATAGCCATAGCTGGGTCTTCTAATAAAACTTTTATTAAAGATCAAATTTTAGAAGAATTTAAAAATGAAGAAGAAGTTAGGGGAAATCCTAGGAGCTTTAATACTGAAATAGGGTTGCCGTTAGCTGTTCTATTTTTACCTTCGGGTTATTCTTCTATTTTTAAATGGGTAGACATTTTGTTAGCTGGAACTTATATTTCATTTTTTAAAAGAAATTTTCCTAAAATTTTAGTTTTGGAGATGGGAGTTCAAAAAAAAGGTGATATGAGATATTTGCTTTCAATTATTAAACCAAAAATAGTAGTAGTTTCTGATATTAGTGGAAATTTTTCTGATAATAAAAAAACAATAGATCATGAAATAGCTGTTTTAATAAGGTCAATTGCTTTAGATGGAGAGATTGTTTTAAATATTGATCATGAAAGGGTTAGAGTCTTAGAGAAACAGGCTAAAGCTAAAGTTATTTTTTATGGAACTAAAAAAGAGGCTGATGTTAAAATTAAAAATATAAGAAAAAATTTTGATGGACAAAGTTTTGATTTAGATATCAATGGTAAAAAGACTACTCAAAAAACAGAGCTTTTTGGAATGCATAATATTTATGCTTTAGTAGCTGCTAAAATAATTTCTGATAAAATTAATAATATTATCAAAAATAAAATTAGAAAATAAAAATGAGTGATTTTAAAAGAAAAATAAAATTAAATTCTTCCAAATATTCTAAGGTGAAAAATAAAAAAGCATTTTCTTTTGGTAGATTTTGTAAAAAAATGTTTTTTTTACTACTACTCTTTGCTTTTTTGGGGGTTTGTGGATGGGTTTTATTATTTTCTGATTATACTGAAATTAAAGAAGTGAAAATTGTTTCTCAAAAAATTGACAAAGATGAATTAAAAGAAATTTCAGACAATTTAATGGTTGAAAAATGGTTTGAATATCTGCCTAAAAATAATTTTTTCTTATTTCCTAGAAAAACTTTTATTGAAAAAGTTAAAAATGATTTCAAATTAGCTAGAAATATTAAATTTGAGAATAAATTTCCGGATAAAATTAAAATTGAAGTTGAAGAAAGACAAGGAGTTATTATTTGGTGTAGTCGAAATAAATGTTGGTTGTTAGATGAGAAAGGAGAGATTTTTTATTTACTTCAACCAGGAGAAAAAGAGGGGAGATTTAAAAAATATCAAGTAGTGGTTGATGATAGTTATTTAGAAATAGAAGAAAAACAAAAAATTAAAAGTGAAGGTTTGATTAAATTTATTAAAGATTCTAAAAATGAAATTGAAAAACAATTTGGTTTAAAAATTGAAAGAGAGATTAAAACTCCAGCTTTAGTTTCTAGAGAAATAAGATTTAAAGTTCAGGATGAAGGTTGGGAGATCTATTTAAATTTAGATGAAGATTTTATTACTCAAATAGCTTTATTAAAAGAAGTATTAGAATCTAGTATTAATTCCAAGGAAAGGGAGCAATTAAATTATATAGATTTAAGGATTTCAGGCAAAGCTATTTACAATTCTTCTTTTCAGCAATCAAGTCAAGTTGAGAAATAATTTAAAAAATTTATTCAAAAGGTTAAAATAAAAAAAAGGTGATTAAACAGATTTTAAAAAATGACTCAAAATAAATTTTTAAGAAGGATACTAAGTTTTTACAAGTGTTTAAAAAAAATAATAGATTCTATTGAAAATTTTTTTAAATTAAAGCGTATTACATAACAGTGACTAATAATTAATAAAAAAAAATGAAAGAAATAAAAATAAAAGAAACAGAAAATAATAATAAAAATAAATTAACAAAAGAAACTAAACATAAATTAATGATTACTGCTGCAAGTATAGCTATTTTGGCTGGTTTGTATGGAACCGGAACAACTGCTAGCTCTAATTATCGAAATAATAGAGAAGGAATGGTACAAATGTTGTCAGAGAAGTTTAATCTTAATCAAAGTGAAGTTAAAGAAGTTATTAAAGAATATAAAAAAGAAAATCAATTTCAACGACAAGCTGAAATGAAAATTAGATTAGAGGCTAAATTATTAAAAGCCGTAGAAGAAGGTAAGATTAATAACAGACAAAAAGAATTAATTTTAACAAAAAGAAAAGAAATGGAAAACAAGATTAATCAAGATTTAGAAAATTGGAGTCAAAATCGAGAAGAAAGAAGAGAACAAATGGAAAGTTATAGAGAAGAGATTAGGGAATGGGCAAAAAAGAATGAAATTGATTTGAATTTAGTCGGAATTAAAAAGAGACAAGTTAATTAGACTAATACGGGTGGTTAATTTAAATATTTATTTTTTTAGGCCTTTGTTTCAGCTATAGCATAGAGATATTCTTCAAATTTTTTAAAGTAGCTTTTTGATAAAGTAGGATTATTTAGGGTTCTTTAATAAACTTAGAATAAATATAGACTATTATCTTAAACAAAGTGGAATAGAGTTGAATATTATCTATAAAATAAAATAGGATTTTTAAAAATTATGTGGCAAGTTTAGGTTAACAGAAACTATTTGAGGGGTTTAAAATAACAAAAAGAAGGAATCTTTTGATGTTTTGTTGTTGATGCAGATTTTCAAAAGAACAGATTTGTTTTTAATTTGTTTTAGTGAGATAGGTAAGATGAAAATTGGGGAAATCCTTACATTGTTTTTATTTTAGTAAGACGAATAAAATTACAAATTAAAAATAATCCTACAAAAAAACTGTTATTAGCGTTAAAAGTGTAATAACAGTTTTTTGTTATTTAAAACTAAAATTAGAAATTAATTTTCCAAAGACCGTGAATATTACAATAAACTCTAATCTGGTGAATTTGTTTTTTGGTATAGAAATCTACTTCAATCGGATCTCCAGGTTTTAAATATTTTTTTCCAATTTTTCCATCGTTAGTTTGAACCTCAACCCATTCAATGAAATGCTCTTTTTCCATTGGATGTGCTACTTTTCCCACTTTTATCTTATAACCATCACCACCTCGGCAAATATTTTCAGGTAATTTTTCCATAACAGGTAAGTGTTTTTCTTGAATTTCAGATTTATCATCGGTATTTTCTTTTAGTAAATTCATAGGTTCTCCACAACAAATTAATTTTCCGGCTCCAGTATGTAAAATTTCGATAATATTCCCGCAAATATTACATTTGTAGATTTGATTTTTTTCAGTCATAATATATTTTAATAATTATGGACTTTATTTTTTCACTTCAAAATAAGCTTGAGGATGACCACAAGAGGGGCATTCGTTAACGGCTTTTTTACCAGTATGGCGATAACCACATTTTCTGCATTGCCAAGTTACTTCTTCATCTTTTTCAAATACTTTTTCAGCTTCTAAATTATCAAGAAATTTTTTAAAACGAGATTCGTGATTTGATTCAGCTTTAGCAATAGATCTTAATCTATTGGCTATTTTTTCTAAACCTTCTTCTTCGGCTATATTAGCGAAATCAGGGTACATTGAATCAAATTCATAAGTTTCACCAGCAATAGCATTTTTCAAATTTTCCTTAGTATTACTAACAATAGTGGAAACTTCAGTTTTAATTTCTAGATTGTCTAGTTTAGTATTATTATCTTTTAATTCGTTAATCATTCGCATTAACCATTTAGCATGTTCAGTTTCCTGATCAGCGGTTAAAGAAAAATTTTCAGAAATTTCTTCAAAGCCTTCTTTTTTAGCAATTTTAGCATAAGTAGTGTAACGATTTCTGGCTTGTGATTCACCTACATAAGCTTTGGCTAAATTTTCAATTGTTTTTTGCATAAATTTAAAATTAATTATTATTCTAATTGATTATAGCATAATTTCAAAGATAAATAAATTATCTTTTTATAATAGACCACTTCCAGTTATTGTTTGGAAAGTTTCCATTAACCATGGCAATGAAAGAATCACCGCTAAAATTGGTAATAAAAAGGTTAAAAAGGATATAATAATAGTAGCTAAAAAATATCTTTTGAGTTTTTTAACTGTTCCATAAATTTCATCTAATTGTTGTTCTTGTTTTTCTAATTTTTTAATTAAATTTTCTTCAATCATTTTTTTAATTTATTAAATTATTTTAAATAAAATTTGAAACAATATTTAAGAAAATATTTTTAAGCATAAAATTATAATTTAATACAATTTTCTTAAATGAAGTAATTTAATTTTTAAAAACCAATTCTTATTTCTTTTAATTGTTCTTCACGTAATTCTTTGAGATTTGTTTTTTTAAATTCATCATTTTTAATCATTTCTTCTAAACGTTGACCACCTAAAAGATGAGGCATAATTACAAAATCAGCGCCAGTTAAATAAAGGTCCTCCCCGTGTTTGTAATGGTGAAGGTTACTAATGATAGTAACTTTGGGGTTTTCTCTTTTGACAAAAGAAATTAAAGTTTTTTGATCATGAGGATCAGGAATAGTCAAAATGATTATTTTGGCTTTTTCTAATGGAAGTGACTCTAAGAATTCTACATCAGCAATGTCACCAAAAAAAGCTGGAATTTTCATTTTATTTAATTTTTCAACTGTTTTAGCGTTAAAATCAGCTACTGCAAAATTAGATTTCTTTTCTTGAAGAGCTTTGCAAATTTTCAAACCCATTCGATGACAACCGAAAATCCAAATGTTGTGAATTTTTTCTTTTTCCTCAATTTGAAGATGTCGATCGGGTTTGAAAAATCTAAAAAATGGAGCAACAAAATCATAGATTTTATTATTATAAGTAATCAAATAAGAAGAAGTAAAAATAGTAGTGAGAGCTACGATAGTAAAGACTGATATCTCATTACCCTGAATTTGACCAGATTGTTGTCCAACAAAAAGTAAAACAAAACCAAACTCACTGACCTGAGCTGCGGTTAGACCTGCTAAGAAACTATTTCTTCGAGTGAATTTTGAAAATCTAAAAATCAGATAAAGAATCAAAGGATTACCAAATAAAATGAAAATTGAAAGAATTAATCCTGGTATTATTATTTGATTAAAATTACCCAAGTGCATTTGACTGCCAAGAATCACGAAGAAAATAACAATAAAAAAGTCTCTCAAGGGTTTGATTCGGCTGATGATTTGAAGTTGGAAAGGAGAAGATCCTAAAGAAAGACCAGCAGCAATTGCCCCGATTTCAATTGAAAATCCCAACATATGCACCAAACTGGCCAGCAAAAAACACCAAGCTATTGTAAAAATAAAAATAAATTCACCAGAATCCGAAATTTTGTTAAGGATTTTTGGTAATAAGTATTTAGCGATTAAAATTAAAATTGAAATTAAAGCAATAGCTTTTAAAATCAAAAAAAGCAAAGAATTTGCTAGTTGAGTGGGTTCTTTAGCTAAACCAATTCCAAGCATTATCAAGATAGCGATCAAGTCTTGAACAATCATCAAGCCAATAGTGTTTCGACCATAAATAGTGTCAGTATCCTTTTTGTCGTTTAAAAGCTTAAGAATAATAATAGTACTGGAAAAAGTAATAGCAATTGACAGATAAATGGATGAATCGAGAGAAAAATTAAGGCCTAATAAAATCAAAAAACCAAAAACAAAAGTAAAAATAACTTGTCCAATCCCTGCTATAAAAGCTACCCGACCAATCTTTTTAAGAAAATTTAAATTTAAACTTAGACCTAAAATAAAAAGTAATAAAACTACTCCAAATTGAGCAAAAGCTTCAAAAGTTTCTTTGCCACCATGAATAATGTTTAAAAACATTGGACCACTAACTATTCCAGCTATGATATAAGCTATCATTAAAGGTTGACGAAGAAGTCGAACAAAAAAAGCAATAGAAACAGTTATTCCTAATAAAATACTGATTTGTAAAAAGATATTTTCTTCCATAGGGATATTTTTTTATTTATTTTATTAAAATCTTTAATTAATGAGTAGTACAAACTAATCCTTATAATTAACAGACTTAATATTTTATTTACCAAAAGATTTACAAAATCTTGAACATCAAATAACAAGTGAGATATTACAAACTGTCATTTTGAGTTTGCAGATTATTATCTTGAGCTTGTCTGCCAGCAGTCAAGCTTGTCGAAATAAGATTAGTATAAAAAGGGCTTTTTGACAAGTAGTGTTTAATATTTATGAATTTTAACTTTATCTTTATCTAAAGTTAAATAAGAGCAAGGGGTGTCGGTCCAACAACCAGAATTATAGTAATGAGTTTTTCCGCTTTTGGAATGCATAGTTTTATGAGTGTGACCGCAGAAAATAAAATCAACTTGATTGATTTTAGCAAAGAGTATAGCGCGAAAAGCCACTTTTTCTGAAATTCGCAACCAACCTTTGCTGTTTCTTTTGATAGCTCGACTAATTCTCTTGTCAGGAAAATCAAGAAGTTGAACTACGTTGTAGATCCAATTTGAGAAAAAACTCAAAAAAGCATTATTAACTAGAAAATTGTCAAATTGGTGACCATGAATAGCCATATATTTTTTGTCTTGATATCTCCATTTATAGATTTTGTGAGCCTTGGCACCAGTAAAGGCAGTAAAAATTTTGGTCAAACCTTTGTCATGATTGCCCTCCACCCAGCGAACTTTTTTTTCTTTGGAAAACTCACTAATTAAAGAAAGTAATTCCCAGTCTGATTCTTTCAGTCTTTTGAAATTAAGATTTTCAAAAATATCTCCCAGTAAAATCAATTTTCTGAATTGATATTTTTTTAGCAATTCAATAACTTTCTCACTTTGACTGACTTTTGAGCCGAGGTGAAAATCAGAGAGAATCAAGGTGTGAGTTTTGTTTTTTTGTTCCATTTTCAATATCTTTATTTAAATTAAAATAAACTGATTGAATTATAGCAAAAATAAACATAAAAACAAATTTTTAAAATGAATATTTGAGTGATAATACCATTTTCAACCAACTACTACTCATCCAAGCCTTGAAAATTTTGATTACGATTTTGAAAAAATTTATAAATGTATCTACGGATACTAATTTAAAATTTTTTCTTCATCTCATCTAAAATCTTCTGTGGCTTAATGAATATTAGTTAATTGAAACTGGTATAATTTAATTTAAAAAGTTAAATTATGATCCCAGTTTATCCGCTTGATTGTGGTTTTAGAGAGTTTCCAAGTTTGATTTTAGATGGGATTAAGATGGAAACCCACCAAAAGAGGGGGACTTTTGGTGGGTTTAGTCTAAAAAAAGGTTTTTTAGATAAAATGTGACAGTGGGTCGTGAGTTGTTTAAAGAATGAAAGTCGATACAAAAAATTATTCTCTTGACAAGAATTATTTAATTTGAAAGAATTCATTTAAGATGAAACTCAGTTTGATTTTCATGGCAGTTATCCGAAATTAAAAAATAAAATAAAAGAATGAATTTTCAGCTTTACGAAATTAAAATGTATAGCTGGAGGGAAACAAGAAGGTTTTTTGATTTGTTTTAAATTTGACCGAGCTTTTTGCTTGGTTTTTCGTTGTTTAGATTTTATGGTTTTATTTATATAGAGGAAAACAGTAAAGGTCGAGAGTTTTCAGGTAGCTCAGGAGTCAAAAGGCTCATAAACCTGAAATTAAATTTTAAAAAGTAAATAAAAAATATGAAAAATATTTTAAGAAGTTTGTTGGTAATCGGAGCAGTTGGAGCAGTCGTTATCGGCGGAACAGTTGCTTATTTTAATGACACAGAAACTTCCGAGATGAATATCTTCACCACTGGAACAATTGATATTGAAGTGGACGGGGAAAATTCTTGGGATGAGTCTAAAACTCTTAGCGCTTTGGTTCCTGGAGAATCTGACACTATGGATATTGTGGTTAAAAATGTTGGAACAAACCCAGTTAAACTTTCAAAGAATTTGACAAATCTTGCGGGTAACACTGGTTCTATTGGTTATACTTGTGATGGAAGAAGTGTTTCTTCTGAACCTGAATGCGAAGCTGAAGGTGATACTGCTACAGATGATATTCAGAATGTAATTCTTTATTCCTTGGATGTAGCCGTTTACGAAACTAATGATTGTTCAGGTGAGTCTATTTGGTGGCAAACAATTTATTCTGATAA
>JAGYNP010000059.1 GCA_018399935.1 Candidatus Moraniibacteriota bacterium | reverse complement strand
TTTAAAATATTTTTGAGTAATAAATTTTGCAGTAAATTATAATTTAGAAGCGGTTTTAAGGATTTTAATCTTAACAAAAAGAATAAAATGTTTTATAATAACCGAAATTAAATTTAAAATAACTAGATTTTATAACAAATTAGTATTTTAAAAAGTTCTTTAATATAATAATTAAAATTTTAAAAAAGGAGAATAAAGTGGGAGAATTGATTGGTTTAGGTAAATTTAAAAAAAGAGAATTTACTAAAAATGATTTTTTTAAAAAATCTTCAATTATTCAAACTATTAAACTTCTTCATCTTTATCAAATATTTTTGATTGATATGGATATTTTATTTAGTGTTGTTTCTAAAAATAAAAGTGTCGAAGAGTTAACAGTTTTCTATTTAAATTCAATATTAAAAAAAAGACTTGGAAAGAAATTTGTTCTTGAGGGTGAATCTGAGGAGGTTCTTCGTAAATTTCGAGGTATTCATCTTTTTAAAAATGAAAAAAAAGAAGCGTTTAGTTGGTCGATTAAGGGAGTTAATTTTGGTAAGTTTAAGAGTTTAAAACAAGCTTGGGAAAAAATTGAACGAAATAGTAATTTAGGTGGGGAGTTGTTTTTTATTAAAAATTTTAAAGGAGAATGTTTTTTAATTGATCCGATGTGTAAAAACTTCAGAAAAGGTGATTATCGGATTGGTAGATGCTGGTCTTATCAAGATGGAAAAGTCTTTTTTTGTATTAGTTATAAAAATATAAATTATTTTATAGTTGATAAAGGTCAAGGTCCTTTTAAAGCTTTGAAAGAATTTAAGGAGAAATTTTAATTTGAATAAGAACCTTTTGATACTTAATAGTATTCAAAAGGTTTTTTATTTTCTAAAAAAGATTTTTTATGTTAGAATTAAAAAGTAGTTGAGCTTGTTTAAGATTTTGCTCTAATCAGTTGTTGTTTGTTCTGCTGAATTAGTTTTTTAAGGATTTTTATTTAATCAATAAAAGGCCATTATATTACACAAACAACAACTGATTAGAGTCTTAAAAAAAGGTTTTCAGTAATAATATCAGACGAGTTAGTTTTATTTTAAATAAAAATAAATGGATTTTTTAAATTCACTAGAAGCAGTAAACGAATTCTTGAATCAGTCTTATCTTTTTCGAGCCTTTAAATTTTTTATTGGTTTTTATTTAGTAGTAATGGTTTTAATAATAATTGGAATTTTAATTAGAATTTGGAATGATTATACGGCGGCTTTGTTTAAAGGAGGAAATTATAAACCAGAAATTGGTAAATTTCAAAAAAGATGGAATAAAGTTAATCAACAAATTGAAAAAGGTAGTTCGGATAATTTAGCAGTGGCTGTATTAGAATGTAGTCAGATGTTAAATGAAATTTTAAAAGCTATTGGCTATGAAGGTGATAGTTTAGGAGAAAGACTAAATAAATTATCGCCAAATCAAATAAATGAAATTGAAAAATTGAAAGTGGTTAATGAGGTTAAAAATAAATTAGTTAAAGATTCTAATTTTAAGGTTAATCAAAAAGAAGCTGAGGTCATTAGAGATGCGGTTGGAAAAGTTTTGGATAATTATGAAGTAATTGAATTTAATGGGGAATAGTATTAAGTTGTAAGTATTTACTATTAAGTAGGTAATTTTAAGTTTTTTAAAAAAACAAAAACTGGACCAGAGGCACTGCTCCAGCGGGTGACGAAAAACTTCCTCAGTCCCTCTTCGCGAAAGGGGGAGGAACAGTCGATTAAAGTTTTTATCGGGTTAATTTATTTACAAAATTAGAAATTATTTAGAAATTAAAAATTAGAAATTAAAAATTGAAATCCAAAGATAAAAACTTGAAAATGAAAAATAAGATTAAGAATAAGAAGGAATTAAAAAAAAATAAATTTCCAAAAGGGTTTCTTTGGGGTGTTGCTTATTCTTCTTTTCAGGTTGAAGGGGGAATTAAAAATAATAATTGGTGGCGGTGGGCCGAGATTGGAAAAACTAAAGAAAAAGTGGGGAAGGCTTGCGATAGCTGGAACAGATACGACGAAGATCATAAATTGGCACAGGATCTGGGTTGCGGTGGTTTTAGGCTATCATTGGAATGGTCCAGAATTGAATTAAATGAAGGAGAATTTTCTCAAGAAGCTCTGGATCATTATAAGAAAATTTTAAAAAATATTAAAAAAAGGGGGATGAAAAGGATAGTGACTCTTTGGCATTGGGGTTTGCCTTTGTGGTTTGTTGATAATTATGGTTGGCATAAAAAAGAATCAGTTGAATTTTTTGGTCGGTATTGTCAGAAAGTGGTTGATGAATTAGGAGAAGAAATTGATATTTTTATTACTATGAACGAGCCAACAATTTCTTTAAATAAAGGTTATTTGGTAGGAGTGTTTCCGCCAGGTAAAATAAATCCCTGGAGTTTTTTTCAGGCTAGAAAAAATATGATTGAAGCTCACAAAAAGTGTTATAACTTGATTAAAAAATTTCTACCTGAATTATCAGTGGGGATTACTCAATTTTGTAATACTTTTGAAAGTCAAAGGATTTTAAAAAAGTTGATTGAAAAATTTCAAGATTTTTATAATTGGGGGTTTATAAAGAGTGATAAGGATTATTATGATTTTATCGGAATAGATTATTATGCTACTTTTGAAACTAAAATATTTCCTCCCGCCTTTCGAAGAAAAACTACTAAAAATCGATGGACGGATATTGGTTGGGGCATTTATCCTCAAGGAATTTATGATATTTGTATTCAAGCTAAAGAAAAATTTCAAAAGCCAATTTATATTTTTGAAAATGGTTTGGCGGATTCTGAAGACAAATATAGAGGTGATTTTATTGAAGAACATTTGGAGTATTTGAAAAAAGCGATTGATCAAGGAGCGGATGTGCGAGGATATTTTCATTGGTCATTGCTGGATAATTTTGAGTGGAATTTGGGCTATGGTCCGAAATTTGGTTTGTGTGAGGTGGATTTCGAGACGATGGAAAGAAAACCGAGAGGGGCGTATTATGAATATAAAAAGATTATTGAGAATAATGGTTTGTAGGATTAGGAGATTCATAAAAGAAATTTTATTTTTCAAAAATCCTCCTCAATCCTCCCTTTGGAAAAGGGAGGAGGTCTGGTAGGAGTCTCTTCTTAGAAATAGTTGTATTATTAGTATGGGGAGATTGTTGAGGAGAATAGGGCTTGAAAGATTTATGAAAGAATTTCAAATTTAGTCCTCTAGGTTTTCCATTCTATGAGTTTCTAAACTTTCAAACTTTCTAAACTTTTAACTAATGTTAATGCAAAACTGGTTATTGATTTCAACTGTGGGCTATTTATTATTAGCCATTGAGGCGGTTGTTACTAAAATTTTATTAACCAACAAAGTAAAGAGCTGGCAGGTCTATTCTTTTTATGTTGGTTTGCTTTCTTTGAATGGGGCCTTTTTTGCACCTTTTGGTTTGAAATGGTTTGGGGGCTGGCTTTTTGCGGAGTCTTTGTTGGCAGGAGTGATTTTCTTTTTAGCCTTGGTTTTTCTATATAAATCACTGGAACAATCTAGTGCTTCTAGAGTTTTTGTTTTGTTTGGAGCAGTGACAACTTTAGCTAGTTTTTTTTTGGAATATTTTTTATTGGGAGCTGTTTTTTTTAAAGATGATTTTTTAGGAGTTATGTTTTTGATATTAGGAGGGTTTTTAATTTCAGTTAAAGTTTATAAGGGTAGGATGTTCAGTTCTTACAAGACGGTTATTTCTGCTGGATTTTTAATGGCCTTGGCTTTGGTGATGTTGAAAGATGTTTTCAGTCAACAAAACTTTATTACGGGTTATGTTTTTAGTCGAGTGGGAGTTTTCTTGAGTGCGCTTTCTTTGATGCTTTATCCCCAATTCAGGGAAGCAGTCAAAAAGGGTTTGAGTAAAAAATCTAAAAAAGAAAATCAAGCTAATCTGGGTTTCATAATCGGAGCAAAAATTATTTCTGGAATAGGAACTTTATTAGTTAATTACTCAATTTCTTTGGGTAGCGTGGTTATTGTTAGTGCCTTGGTGTCAATTCAATATACTTTTGTCTTTGTAATTTCAACGCTTTTGGCTATTTTTTTTAAGAATTTAATTGAAGAAAAAATTACAATTCAGAATGTTATTTTTAAGTCAATAGGAGTTTTGTTGGTAGTTATTGGAATAATTTTCATTTATTAAGGATATTTTTTAAAATTGAATAATGTGGTAAAATTTTCTTGAAATTGAAATCATCTAGAGTTTTAATTTAATCAGTTCTTATTTGTTTGGCTGAATTAGTTAATTAAAAGATTTTATTTAATCAACTAAAAGCCATTATACTATTTAAAAAATTAAATAAAAAACTCTCAACAATAACATTAGACGAATTAGTTTTTGTGTGGATAGATTATTAAATGGCTAAATTGTTTATAGATTAGTATGTTAATAATCTTTAGATTTGTTATGGTAATTGAAGTAAGTGGGATAATAGGATGAGAATCAGAATAGTAGGATGTGGTTTGAAGTAATAAGTAAAAAGTTGTTGTAAATTATTGTCTTGAGTAAAATAGGGTTGGGTTTTTAAAAGCTAAGATTTTTTTAAAGTAGATTTTTTATAAAAAAAGAATTAGAAAGAGAGTTTTATTGAAGAAGTGGGATCTATTATAAATAATAAAATAAAAAATGTTTATTCTTAAAAAATTGTTAAAGATTGGATTGAAATTTTTATTTTTATTAGGTTTGATTTGGGTTATATTTAATTGGCCAGTTCAAACTAAGAATGATAATATGGAATTTGGGGTTTCTTTTGCTCATCATCATGCTGAATCGTTAGGATTAAATTGGAAAGAAACTTATTTAGAAATTTTAGATGATTTGAAAGTAGATAAAATGAGAATAGCTGCTTATTGGGATAGGATTGAGAATGAAGATGGCAGTTATGATTGGTCAGATGTTGATTGGCAAGTGCAAGAAGCTCAAAAAAGAGACGTTGATTTGATTTTAGCTTTCGGAATAAAAACTCCTCGTTGGCCAGAATGCCATATTCCAGAATTTTATATGGATAATAAAGAGAAAAGAGAAAACGCTTTGTTAGCCTTTGAGGAGGTTTTAATTGAAAGATATAAGAATTATGATAATATTATTCATTGGCAAGTAGAGAATGAACCTTTTTTAAAATTTTTTGGAGATTGTCCTGAGAACGCTATAGATTCAAATTTAGTGGATAAAGAGATTGCTTTAGTCAAGAAAATTGATTCTAGTAGGGAGATTATTCTAACTGATAGTGGTGAATTAAGTCTTTGGTGGCAGGCTGCTGAAAGAGCTGATATTTTTGGTTCAACCTTATATCGAACAATTTATAAACCACCGTTTGGTTATATTGAATATCCACTGGGACCGAATTTTTTTCGTTTGAAAGCTTTGTTAACTAGGGTAGTGACTGGACAAAAGAATTTTATTATTTCAGAATTACAGGCTGAGCCTTGGCCAAAATCTTGGATTTTAAATGTTTCAGTAGAAGAACAATACAAAACAA
>JAGYNP010000058.1 GCA_018399935.1 Candidatus Moraniibacteriota bacterium | reverse complement strand
AATAAAATTTATTATAAAATTATTCTATAATTCTTGTTTTTTATTGGGACGCCTACATTTCATTTTGTCGTTAGTTGGATTTTTTTAAATCGTTAATTACAGCTCTAGCAGTTTCTTTAGAAGTGGTGATGATTAGATATTTATCATCAATTATTCCCCAATCAATAGCTTTATCATTAAAACCTTCAACTAAATTGAAATATCTAATATTATCCAAAACTTTACTATTTTTAAATTCAGTGGTGCCTGCTCTTAAAACAAAATTTTCTTGTATAAATAAAGATTGAAGGGATAAAGGAAGTTTATACTCATTGTTTAGTAAAATTTCTTCAATTTTATTAGCATCTTTAGTTATTTCTAAAACAAGATTAATTTTTAAAACATCTTTTTGCCTATAAGCCATTATCCAATTTTTGTCTAAATTATTTAAAACTTCCTCTGGTAATTCAATATTTAATAGAGAGAGAGTCTCGGAAGAATTTAAATCTTTTACTTGATAATATTCAGTAGTTGAAAGGGGGAGATTTTTTGATTTATTTGTGATAGTTTCTACTAAAGTTTGAAAATCTTTAACATTCAAAGATTCTCTATCTAGTAATTTTGGTGGAGTAGAGGTTAGTTGAGTGGGTGTTTTTTCTTCTGGTTTTGTTTTTGGGAGAGAACTCTCTGTTTTTGAATTAAGATGAGAATAATAATAATAAATTCCGGCTCCAGCTGTTATTAATGAAAGTATAAACAAAAAAATTAATAAAAAATTACCACTTTTTTTATCTCTAGAGTTTTTCTCAAGTGATTTTAGTTTTGGAATATTTTTATCTTTTGAAGAAAGAAGACTTAAATTTTCAGGTTTTTCAGGTTCAGATTTAAATTTTTCAATAGGTTGTAGATCATCTAAAAATGGATTAAAGTTCTTTTCTGGAGTAGGTTTTTCAGGTTTTTCAGGTTTTTTTTTAGGTTCTTCTTTAATTTTCTTTTCCTTTAATTCAAGGGATTTTTCTTTAGGATCTTTCTTTTTTAAATCAGAATTCATTGTTTGAATAGTATAATCTATTTTATCAAAAGTTCTATCTTTTGAAGATGTGTTATCTTCTTGATTTTTATTTTCTTTTTGCATTTTTTTAAAAAGAGTTAAATTTAAAGAAATTAACTAAAAACCTAACAACTTTTGGTTATTTTTTATTTTAAACTATTTCAAATAAAATTGTAACATATTTTTTAAATAAAATCATTTACAAAGAATTATCTTAGATTACGTTTTATTATAATTTTATATTTTTATCAGGATTTTATTGAGTTAATCTTGATTAATTGTATAGAAATTATTTGTTTGTTAATAAATAATTTTTAAAAATTTAACCTAAAATTTTATTTTTCCACTCTAATAAGATTTATTCGACCCTGATTATCAATTTCTTTTACTTTTACTTTTACAATGTCGCCTGTTTTAAGATATTTATTTATATCGTTAACTCTTTCTTTTGAAGAAATTTGAGAGATGTGAAGTAAAGCGTCTTGACCTGAAAATAATTCTACAAAAGCTCCAAAATCTAAAATTTTAACTACTTTTCCATCAAAAGTTTCCCCGACTTTAGCTTCTCGAGTTAAATCTTTGATTTTCTTTAGAGCTTCTTGACTAGAGTTCTGATCTTTAGCCGTAATAAAGATATTTCCGTCATCTTCAATATCGATTTCTACTCCAGTTTCTTCAATTATTTTATTAATGATTTTTCCACCTGGTCCAATGACCTCACCAATTTTATCAGGATTGATCTTTATGGTAATTATTGAAGGAGCTAAAGGTGAAAGCTTTTTTCTTGATTCGGTTATAACTTCTTTCATTTTAGCTAAAATTTCTAATCGATTTTTTTTGGATTGTGTTAAAACTTCTTTAGTTATTGATAAATCAATACCAGTTATTTTGACATCTAATTGAATGGCGTTAATTCCACTTTTTGTTCCAGCAATTTTAAAGTCCATATCTCCCCAGTGATCTTCGGGACCTTGAATATCAGAAAGAATTTTATGAGAAGAATTATCTTTAGTTACTATTCCCATGGCGACTCCAGCTACTGGGTTTTTTAAAGGTACACCCGCATCCATTAAAGCTAAAGTAGAACCACAAGTAGAAGCCATAGAAGAAGAACCGTTACAAGAAAGAATTTCACTCACCAATCTAAGAGTATAGGGAAAGTTTTCTTTACTGGGTATCATTGGTAAAAGAGCTTTTTCTGCTAAAGCACCATGACCAATTTCTCTTCTACCTGGTCCTCTCATAAATCTTACTTCACCAACACTATAAGGGGGAAAATTGTAATGATGCATATAACGTTTTTTCTCTTCTTTCTTCATAGTGTCAATGAATTGTTCAGCTCCAGGAGAGCCTAAGGTTAAAGTAGTTAAAGCTTGAGTTTCACCACGATTAAAAAGTCCTGATCCGTGAGTTCTTGGCAAAAGACCTACTTGACATTTAATTTCTCTAACTTCATTTAAAGATCTTCCATCTGGTCTTTGATCTTCATTTAAAATTTTATTATGAAGAATATCATTTAAATAATTGTCTAAAATAAATTCAATTTCCTTATTTTTTTTATTTAATTCATCAGGATTTTCAAATTTTTCTTGAGAATATTCTTTTAAAATTTTCTTAATTTCATTCATTTTAATTTCAGCAGTCTTTTTATCGGGTGCATAAAGAGCCTTTTGCGCTTGATTTTTTTCTAAAATATCAATAATTTCTTGAGTAAATTCAGAGGAAGATTCTATTAAATCAAAAACTTTTTTCTCTTTTCCAACTTCTTTAATAATTTCTTTTTGAAATTTTACTATTTCTGAAATTCTTTTTTGAGCTAATTCAAATATTTCTTGAACGTTATCTTCTGGGCATTCATCAGAATTAGCTTCTATCATATTTATTTTATCTTCTGTTCCAGCTATTAAAAAATCAATTATTTTATTTGGATCTTTTGGATTTTTTGTTATTTTAACAGCAGCTACCGGACCATTCCAAGGAATATCAGAAATACCAAGAGCCAAGGAGGCAGCAATTACAGCTAGATCAGCTGGGTCGTTTTCTTCGGAATAAGATAAAACAGTAGTAATAACTTGAATTTCATTTCGCATAGTTTGATTAAAAAGAGGTCTAATAGTTCTATCAATCAAGCGAGAAGTTAAAATGGCTTCATCTGAAGGACGGCCTTCTCTTTTTATAAACCTAGAACCACTAATTTTTCCACTAGCATAAAATTTTTCTTCATACTCGGTCATTAAAGGAAAATAATTGATTTCAGCTTTATGATTACTGATAGTGGCAGTGGCTAAAATAACAGTATCACCACATTTAACAGTCACTGAACCATTGGCTTGTTGAGCTAAGGTTCCCATTTCAATAATTAAATCTTGACCATTAAAATTTTTAACGAATTTTTTTTCTTGCATAATTTATCTTGTCCTGATTTGCAGACTATAAGTCAAAAATCTAGAAGATTTTTAATAGAAACTATTTTCAAATAATTTTTTCAAATTTATTTTACAAGAAAAGGGTGTTTAAAAATATCTCTTTTTAACTTAGGTGTCTACAAACCAAAATCAAATTAATTTATTAAATTTATATTAAACACACTTTAACATTGAAATAAATTTAAGTCAATTAGCTTTTTAAATAAAAAGGCTTAATTTAAAAGATAAAAGACTTTACAGAGTAAAATATTTATGGTAGCTTTATAAGGAATTGGTTTCAAATAGATTTAAAAGTGTTTGAAGACAATTTTATTACTCATATTTAAATTTTCAGCATTCCTGTTTATTAAAATAAGACTATTTTTAAATTTCGTTTCCATTGTTTATTTAAAGGGGATAATTTATTAAATTTTATAATAAATTAGGATTTAAGAGTGGTATTTTAATAAATTTGCTGGGTTAAAGTTTAAGTAGAGGTTTAAGGCTGATATCATTTTCAATTAATAATTATTTATTTATGTTTTGAAAAAGGATATTGAAGTCTTATTAATAAGGTAAAAATTAATCAAAAATATGACTGAAGAATTTAAGAAAAAAGAAGAATTTAAGAGAAATCTTTCAATGAATGACTTGTTGGAAAATGGTGTTCATTTTGGGCATAAAAAATCTACTAGAAATCCTAAAATGAATTCTTATATTTTTGGAATCAGAAAAGGAGTTAATATCATAGATTTAGAAAAAACTTTTAAAAAATTTGAGGAAGCTTTAAATTTTATAGAAAAGCTTATTGAAAAAGACGGAAAAATTGTAATAGTTGGAACTAAAAAACAAGCGAAAGCTATAGTTAAAAAAGTGGCAGATGAAATAGAGATGCCATATGTCAATGAAAGATGGATAGGTGGTACTTTTACTAATTTTAAGGTTATCTTAAATAGATTGAGATATTTCAAAGAACAGAAAAAAGCTCTTGAGGAAAATCGTTTAAAACATTTGACTAAATTAGAAAAAAATAAACTTAATAAAGAGTTAAAGGGAATGGAAAGTAGAATGGGTGGTTTGATTAATATGACTAAACTTCCAGAGGCTATTTTTGTTTTGGATATAGACAAAGATCAAACTGCAGTTAAAGAAGCTAAAAAACAAGGAATAAAAGTAATTGCTTTAGTTGATACTAATAATAGTCCAGAAGGATTAGATTATTTTATACCAGCTAATAATGATGCTTTATCTTCATTGAAATATATATTAGAAATTTTAGCTCAAAAATTTTCAAAAAATAAAAAATAGTCTAAAAATAAAAATTTTATTTAATATATTTTAATATTATGATGAAAATAATAAAAGAAATTAGAGAAGAAACAGGAGCAGGCGTTGTGGATATTAAAAAAGCTTTAGATGAATCCAAGGGTGATAAAGAACAAGCTAAAAAAATTCTTAGACAAAAAGGATTAGAAAAAGCTAGTAAAAAAAAGAGCAGAGAAGCTAAAGAGGGTTTGATTGGTTTTTATCTTCATTCCGATGGTAAACAAGGTGCGATGGTAAAAATTTATTGTGAAACAGATTTTGTTGCTAGAAATAATGAATTTCAACAATTAGCCAAAGATTTAGCTATGCAAGTAGCGGCCATGAACCCAATTGCTCTTGATAAAAAAAATGTTCCAGAAAAAATAATTGCTGAAAAAAAAGAATTTTGGTTAAAAGAATTAATTAATGATAAAAAACCTAAAGAAATTCAAGAAAAAATATTAAAAGGCAAGGAAAATAAATTAAGATCAGAAAAAGCTTTATTGAGTCAAAAATTTATTAAAAATCCTGAAAAGACTGTCGAGGTTTTGATTCAGGAAAAAATTGCTAAATTGGGTGAAAATATTGAAGTAGGAGAATTTGTTAAAATGGAAATATAATTTAATTTTTATGATTGTTAAATTTTTCGAATGGGATCAACCAAAAAATGTTAATAGTGAAATAAAAGATATTAAAAATGGGGATTTAGTTGCGGTTGGTCATAATTGGGGTGGTGTTTATATTGCTAAAGTTTTAATAACAGATCAAGATATTGAAAAGGAAGAAATAATAGGTAGTGTTTTGAGAGTGGCCACGGATAAAGATTTAGCTAAAATTTGTAAAAATAAAGTAGTTGAAAGAAAAATTTTAACTGAAATTAAAAAGAAAATTAGAGTTTTTGATTTAGAAATGAAAATTTTTGAAGTTCGTTTAAGTATTGATGAGAAGTGTTTAATTGTAGCTTTTATAGCTGAGGGAAGAGTTGATTTTAGAAATATAGTTAGGGAT